>NZ_JARJFB010000031.1:0-13640 GCF_034554655.1 Candidatus Megaera venefica | reverse complement strand
ATAATAAAATATAAACCACCACCCATTGATGTTTAAATCATGCAATCTTTGTATTAAAATCATTGTAGATTTGATTGCAAGAATTATAAATATCAAATGAAAAAAAGTAGTTACATTATTATTGCGTGATATATACGTAGCATAAAAAATCATACCAATTGTATATAGTGTATAATGTAACCTAGCAATTCTTCCTTTTAAACTAAAGAAAGATTTTAAGAAATCTATAATCATCTTAATCATTTATTCAATAGCATTTATAACTGAACTTTCACCGATTAACTCTAGATCGGTTTTGATTAATTGAGCACCTTCTGTGCTGATCATTACATCATCAAAAGTTTCGGCATAACAATTAACTACATCTTTGGCATTCCATAACACACTCAAAGATTTTGATGCTCTTGCTATAATCTTATTTGCGACATAGTCAGTAGTAGCATCATCAACATAATAGCATTTTGCAAAACCTACCACAGTATCTTTGCACACTTTACCAGTATTTTTTATATATCCAAATAAACTCTTATCAACAACAATATTATTAACATCTACACCTTTATCTTGAGCTTGTTTTAAGTAATCTTTCATAAAACCAATTTTATTTTCTTTATTACCAAAAACGCTTAGATGATATTGTTTTATTATTATATTTCCAACCGTAGAGTTTTTAAGTGCATCGATAAAATATCCCGTACCAGTCTTTGTAATATGATTACCAGAAACGTCTAGGCTTTTTAAATTAGGAAATCTACCCATTGCGAGAGAATCGGCCATGTATTTAGATCCGTCATCACCAATGAGATTATTTGAGAAGTTCATTGTTACGATATACCTGCCAGCTAAAGTATTGTCAAAACGTAAACCATAAAATAAATTCTCTACTCCTCCGAATCCTATTTTATTATTACTCACATCGAATACATCTAAATCCAGTCTTTGATACTGTAAGTTACCTGCAAGTACAGCAATCTCGTTATCTGTTAAGTTATTGTTTCTAAGATTTATGGTTTTGTCAGGTACAAGATATCCATGAGCTGGACTACTAGTTCTATCCATTATAGATTTAAACGAGATATTGTAAGCATGTTTGCCTGGTGCATAGTCATAACCGTATGCGTACGACCCGCCGTGCGTATTAATACCACCAGAACCTCCATTTGTACTATAACTACCGCCTTGAGTACCACTCCCTCCGTGAGAACCGCCAGTAGGGTAACTACTTTTAGGCTGTATTGTAACCCAATTTTTACTCATAAAAACCTCAATTATTAAATTTATATCATTCCAAATAACCAGAAATATTTGTTAGAGGCAAGAATAATACTCAATCATTAATTGATACAATTTTATAAATGTAGGTAAAAAGACACAGCTAAACTATATTAGGTGGTATAGTAGAGTTTTTAAATACTTTAAGCCTAATAGCATATTTCTATAGGGCAATTTCTTGTTTTAAGAGTTTTTAACCGCTATATTTGATAGTCCATGAAGGGGATACCATTTTAACTAATATAACGCTAAAACGCTTTTAGAATTGATTTTAGCTTATTTCTTCATTAACCCACCTAGCTACTTTAACTGCAAACTTAGGTAATAACCACATTGCTAGATTAATAGCTAGTTAAGGGTGTATCCATGTACCTTGTAAAACAGGATCACCACCTCTTTTTGTGACAATAATGTCCGTTATGCGAATCTGCATAACGGCTGATAATTCACTTATAAATTCTTTTTAGTAGAAGCTCTTTCAAGATCTATCCATATTCCTATAGACCTCTTGGTGAAGAAAATAATTACAGGTGAGAATGAAATACGAGGTCGGTCGGGATTCCTAACTCACCTGATAATCAAGCTCATGGTGTAGAATCGTCACAGCAGAGCTAATTCAGATTAAAGATATTTCACGTAAGAGTGCTCTAAACTGCCTAATAAGCATCACAGTCTCTTTCCTATTTGCTATCGTTTCTCTGCTATAACGCCCATGCTTAAAGGCATTTTGGCTACCTTTCGGTGTGCCAATGCCTTTAGCTCCGTAGTGCATTCTACAACGTTTCTTGCCTTTTACTGGGGGTGTTTGGCATAAAGTGCTTCTGCAAGTCTTAGCAAAACATTTAGTTATATTGTTAGTTTGCAAGGGGTTATTACTCATTTAGGATTTTATTCCCCCTCCTTATCTGTTAATCATCATCGTCTTTATCATAGGATATTTTAGTTAATATATTATCTATCCTAGTTTTGATTTTTTCACTTAACTTTTGCTCTTCTAATTGTTGTTTTAATTCAAAGTGAGGTATTGGCAGTTGATCTATACGATCATACACTCGAAAGTGTATCGTTGAGTAAGTATCATATTTATCAAGCTCATAGTTATTTTTCAATAATTCTCTAATTACTCCCAACTCTCTAGATATGTTTTGCTTAATTTCTTTATATTCAGATTCTTCCAAATTAACATTCAACTTGCCTATATCACCTAACTGTCTAAATGACTCAGCTAGAGGGTCGGAGTAATACGATTGATTAGCAGAAGCCAGTAAACTGTATAGCGCAAAAAAGATTGTTAGTGTGAATCTATACATGGACTTATGCGTTTTGCTTTTTTATATCATTTATTAATAGATAGAGGGCAAAGTGTATAACCATTAACAGTAATAGCCGCATCTCCACTAGGGCAATTGTAATAACATATTTTATTTAACCCGCTACTCTCTTCAGATTCTAAAAAGCACATTTCAGCTAAAGAATAATTGCTAAATATTGTTATCAACATAAATGCTAGGCTTTTATATATTTTATTTTGCATGATTTTCCCCTTTTTTATATTATACGTTTTGTTTGTTTTGATAGAGCTGTACTATGTAATCTAGTTTTTCTTTATTTAACACAAAAGCATTAATATTATTAGCATCCTTACTAATGAGCCCATCTTTCAAAAATGTCTTAAGTGCAAAGTAAACTGTAGGAGCTTTTACTCCAGTAGATGTTTCTATATATTTTACCTTTGCATTTACTACATTATTTATAGCTATATCAACAAGTAAATTTAGCACAGCGCATTGGCTCGTGCTATATTCACCAAAATCTATAATAGCTTTTTTTAATTAGCTCTGCGTATTTATTCAAGTTTGATTTGGTCATTCTCAATAACGTTTATTTTGCATATATGTATCACCATATATAGCTCTATACACAATTTCTTTTTCACTAAGAGTGATGATTACACCTATCACAAATAAAGTCCATCCGATATGTAAATCGTTCATAACCGCTAGGAAAACTAATAAAATACCGAACAGTACTTTGGAACCAATACGCCACATAGGAACATCACAACACACCCAGCACCAAAGGCATAAAAGGGCGCTCAAAGAACTCAATACATCTATCATTTCATTACCTACGCTTCTTTCTTTGTAACATTACCGATAATAGCTTGGCCGCCAGAATTAATACTAACATGCTCAACAGTTATCTTTTGTTGTCCTTTACCACGATAGCGATTTAAAGCTTCCATCTGCATAGTGTATGTTCGAGCAAGTTTATTGGCGGAGTTAAAAGCAATATTCATATTATCTATCATTTCTGATTTGGCCGCAATTCTAAAAACAATTCATTGCCGCATGATGGGTAGCTATTATCTGAGCAGTGAGCATCCATTCTATCTGGTCGTTCGATGTTCGATGCTGTTCCTCTCATATTTTCGGAAATACTAATATACCTTTTATTATTCAATACTACTCATTATTTCTAGTTTACAAGTTTATTATATTATTATTAATATTTATTAACAAAAGTTTTGTAGGAAAATGTTGCTGCGGTATTTTTGGGGTTAACTAGAATATAAATACAAACTTAAACCCCACTATACCCCCTTCGGATAAACATCACAACAAATTAATCAGTCTTCACTGCATTAATCATCGTCATAATTTTAATAACATCTTCATCACTCATTTTATTAGCTAATGAGTGTGATAATTTGTCATTCAATGACATAGTGGTTAGCATTTTAACAATGTCCTTAGCTTCTGTAACTTCTATAGTACCTACAGCTAACAACTTAGTCATTAAGTAACGTACAACTTCGTCTTTATCTTCTTTGTTATCTATTTTAAGCTGTATATCAGATAGATCAATGCGACTAAGCCATGATTTATCGAAAAGTTGTGTGAAGATCTTAAAATATAGCTCTAATGCCCATTTTTCGCCCTTATTAACATGAAAGCTTAATCTTTCTCTAGCTATATCACCAATTTTAGCTAATCCATGAGCTGTATCTAACGAGAATGCTTTAATAGCATTCTTATAGCCGTGTTGATTAGGTGAGTTTGGTGTTAATAGAGGTAAATCTTTTATTGATATAGCCTCTTTAACATTTTGATTTGCACTTATTCTGGCCATTAACGTTTTTTAAAACTTTATTTATATTTGTTACAGCAAGTGCGTTCTGTGACTATTAAGGAATTAATATATATTATTGTACGATTAAAATCAACCATAAAATTTTACCAATCTATTCAAGAGTAAATATTTTAAGTACCATAATGATCGTATATTAACACAGTACAAAAAAAACTTAAATAATATCTAAACTGTAGCCGCTACATTCTGTTTTGTAGCGGCTACAGTTAAATTATCCGCTACAGCTGTAACCGTTATAGAAACTGGTGTTAAAGGTTTTTGTAGCGTGTAGCGGCAAATTTCTGATACTCTTTGTAGAAGATATACTAAAGTATTTTATTTTTTTATTGTCAAAATCAGACGTCTATTTGCACCTCATTTTCACCCAAAGTTTTTACCACCTTAATTTCTGCAATATCTCGCACAGGGTAATTAGGTGCAATTTTCTGTGCTCCTATAGTCATTGCCTTTTTTATCTCTTCTTCAAAAGAGTTATCGACTAAATATTCAGGTATTTCAAATACTAATTCATCGTGTACCGTATTCACCAGATACTTTGCAATATTAGCTGGCAGTGCCAGTAATGTTTCGAGCAATACGTCGGCACAAGAACCTTGAACTGCGGTATTAATCTTTTCACAATAAGCTTTGTCTAAATCTTCAAAATATCTCCTACGACCTCCGAGCGTTAAAGCGTACTTTCTTCGATCGCATCGTGTCCGCTCTGCATCACACCAAAGTTTTAAGGTAGGGTAATTTTTCCAAAACGTCGCTTTAAATACTTCTGCTTCCTTCTCTGTTATTTCTACACTGTATTTGTCTTTAGCAGTATCCACAAACCTTTTAGCACCCATGCCGTATAAAAAACCGAAATTAGCAGCTTTAGCTTTCTGACGTTCTCCCTTCTTCCAAACAGTATTCTTTGCCTCAAATACTTCTATAGATATATTATTTAATTTCGCTGCCATCAAGGCGTGTAAATCTATACTATTATTAAAAGCATTTAGCATCACTTCTTCACCTGATAGAGCGGCAGCCATTCTTAACTCTTGGCCTGCAAAGTCAGCCTTTACAAATACATTACCTTCACCAGCTTTAAAAATGTGCCTAAACCCTTGACGTGGAAAGTTCTGAACGTTAGGTTTATATGTAGATAATCTTCCTGTTTCTGTGCCGCAAATTAAAGTATTAATTGCTAAGCGATTGTTAACAATATTATTTTCTACACCAGCAATAATGTTATTAATATAAGAATAACATTTGCGCACTTGATCGACAATGTCTATTGCTTCTGGCGATAATGCGTCTAATAAATCTTTTTTCGTAGTAAAACCTTTGAGTGTAATAATATTAGCAAAGCCCATATCTCTTAAACTTTGTAAACCCATGTCACGTTCATTTTCTTTTTTAGCTTTTAATGTTTTTAACGCTTCAGTATCAACTGGTAAACCTCTGTTAGAATATTCATTAATAATAAAACTTGCCTTATACATTCTATCATACACAGTCTTATTACCATCTTTATACTTATTCCAGAGCAAATATGTAGCTTTTGCATCTTTGGCTGCATAATCTAATTGCTCTTCAGTTAACTCACTAGTCCAGTCCGATGTTTGCATGGCTTTTTTATTTGTATAACTTATTCCAGTATACTTGTTTAAATCACTTAGACTACAACGAGGATTTGAACTGGTTGCATGATAAGCAATCATCGAGCAATCAAGATTCTTTAAATAGGGCATGAACGATCGTTCAAACGAAGCGTTATGAGCGACAAAATGAAGTTCAGCTAATACTTCCTGCTCTTCATTGGTTATTGGCGCATCCAATACTTTAAATATAAAGACGTCATCTAATGTTGGGTTGTATAGTTGTAGTAACGCTATTTTACTGCTTTCTGCGTGCAAACCTGTTGTTTCGATGTCTAACCCATAAATGAGCGTTTTATCTAACTCCTGAAGATATTGTAAAAGGTGCTCTCTTTCTCTATAAACATATGCTACTTTCTCAATTTCTGCTGTAAATGAAATATTGTTATTCTCATTTAGACCTTCTAAATTATCCGCTACACCGCTACAACTTTCTTCAATACCAGTAAACATATAGCTTTCAAGCGTAGCGGATAATTTAGCTGTAGCCGCTACATGAAGATTTGTAGCGGATATTTCTGGTGTACTTATAGATATATTAATTGCATATCTGATCCATGCATCCTCAAATTGCTTTTGTTCATAACCTTTAATTACCTGTTGTCCGAATCTTATATTCTTGCTACAAATATTATATTCTTTTAATTTTTTAGCAATTTGATGTGCTTTAATTTTACTATCTTTTGCACGAAAATTATATGTTGACCAACGACTTTCTTCGTCTTCACAAAGGAGTTCAATTAAATTTTGAGTAGAAATTTCCTTAAAGTCTTTTTCTATAAATATTTTTTGAATATCTTGTAGTAATTCAGTACCGACAGGTTTTATATCTATCTCATTCAGCGATAATGATAGTGCAGCAGCATATACCTTATTTCGCCAATCTTCACCAGCAAGTTCAGCTATCGCTAACAAAGACTCCCAGTTATCTAAAGCTCTATCTGAAATATTAACATCTACAGCGAAAGATGGGTGGGTATTTTTGATAATTTCTGCATGATCTTGAGCAAATCGTAAGCTCTTACAGCGAATATCCTCAAAAATACATGGATCAGCATTTCTTATTTTTTCTACTTTTTCATTATTCAGTTTTCTCTTTAATTGGATAATGATAGAACGATCAGAAATCGTATCAGAAATATCCCCTATTAGTGCTATTACTTTAGCACCCCACGTGTTAAATCGTGTTGGAATATGATTATCCCCGACAGTTCTAATAACATAAGCAGTGGGGCGAGTATGACCTGAATTAATAACACCTCTTAACTCTTCCGAATTTTTAATAAAAGTATCTGCTTCATCAATTATAAGTGTTGGTTTCCATAGCTCCATACTACGAAACAATGCAGCAGAAGAAATGTTAGACGCAATAATTGGTCTATAAACAAGTTTTGATAAAACAGTTAACACTGTAGTTTTTCCGCAACGTTTTTCGGGGGATGAAATCAGCAGTATAGGGGCTACATCCATCACGTCAATAACCCAAGTAAAAACCGTCCATAGAGCTAAAGTTGTTGCTGTATGCTCTGGTAATACCGCATAGCGTTTAAAGATCATCTCTAAGTCTTGTAAAAGCTCTACCGCACTAACAGGATAAGGCCAAGCAGTACTAGGAGGGAAGATGTCATCACTGTTTTGATTCCGACAGCGATTTTTTTTCACTGTTTGATCTAAAATTGCAACAGTAACCCCTAGTTTTTTTGCTGCCTCTTTTCTTTGTTGCCCGTATTCAATATCTGAAAGTTTTGCTAATGAAAGCAAAACTTCATCTGTAGTGTTATTATTTGCAGTTATTGCTTTAAGATCCTCTTCAACAAAAAATGGAGCAAAATGTTCATCATTGATTGCTTGATTTATAAGTTCCGCTGTCCAACCTTCTGCTAAGCTATCTGCTAAATCATAGCCATCTGGTATATCACCTTTACGTTCAATGATACTTGAATTTTCAACGATATAACTACCTAGTTTTTCTGGTAATAACAACCTAACGCTATTGACATTTGATTCTTTAGCAAGTTTTAATACTGTCTCAGCATACTCTTTTCCAGCTTTTCCTCTATCAGGAGCAATGATAATCTCCCGTCCTTTAAGAGTTGACCAATCAGTTTTCTTTGCTGCTTTTGCTCCGTTGCTAGATGTTACTACAATGTAATCAGGAAAAAGCTGCTGCGCAGCATGAACTGTTTTTTCTCCTTCTACAATTAATACTGGGCAATTTGCTTTTTCAATTAACTTTAATAAGTTATAAAGTGGACGAGGTGCAGGAAAACCTTTGCTAGTCCATTGTTGCTTTTTTAAATCAAACCTATATGGACGAACTTCTTTTTTCTTTTGGTTATCTTTCTCAAAATCCCATCGTACTATATAGAAAGCCGTCATACCTGATTTATCAGTGTATTTATAATAGTTTAACGGCAAACAACCAAACTGAAGGTTGTAATAATTTACATCATTTTCAGTAATTTCAGGTGGTATAGTATTTAGAGTTATATCAGAAGAAACATCATCAAGAATTAGGTTAATAGCCGTATCTTGTGTTTTTTCTTGGTCAACTTCTATCGATTCTTCTTTATCTAAAAACTCTAGTATGTTATCATTAATTGCTCTTGTAGGGGGGTACCTGTGATCAGTCATGATACCCTCCTTGTAATTGCTAGTAACTCTTTTGCCGCAGTGAGTTGATTAATTTCTTTAATATAAGCATACAGACTAATAATATCTCCGCCTCTATCGTTTGTAGCGAAATCTGACCATTTCCATGTTGTAGTATTAATTCTAAAAGAGCCTAAATTCCTATCATTACGTGTTGGATTAAGTGCAACATATTCGTTGCCTTCCTTTTTACCATAAGGCAATAGTTGACGTAAAATTGTATATTCATGACCTCTAAGAGAGTTTTTAACTACACTAAAATTGATGTTATTCATAGCTACATACCCCTCTTGCAATAAATTGCTCTAAATCGCTTATGCGGTATTTTACAAGCCTGCCTATCTTGACGGATGATAAATTATAGCGACCCGTGCATTTCCAGTGAGCTAAAGTAGCTTCCTTGACTCCCAAAAATTCTGCTGCTTGTTTACGTGTTAAAAGTTTAGTTGTATCAATATTAGTCATATTTTTTCCTCTTTTATTAAAATTGATGACTAAATTTAATTTCCTTCTTTGCATCTCGCAAATACTTCAACTAGTATAAGGGGCGTATACTAGTATACGCCGTATTCTTAGACTCGTTGCTTGTCTGATAGAGAGCAAAGATAACCTTTGACTCTACTCTTGTAGAATTTTGTTTTTAATAAAAGTAATAAAGGTAAAGACGCATAATGCCAATTTTACAATGGCTAGATCGAGAAAAAACAATAAAGCAAGCCAGCAAAGTGCCGTATCGTTTGCTTGAAATCGATCAGGAATTTTCTTATGGTGATGAAGATACTGGCAATAT
Source organism: Candidatus Megaera venefica (assembly GCF_034554655.1). Lineage (NCBI taxonomy): Bacteria > Pseudomonadati > Pseudomonadota > Alphaproteobacteria > Rickettsiales > Rickettsiaceae > Candidatus Megaera > Candidatus Megaera venefica. The sequence goes on along the minus strand of NZ_JARJFB010000031.1, from coordinate 4,145 downwards.
GTTAATTCAAGGGGATAATCTCGAAGCTCTAAAAGCATTGCTGCCTTATTTTGCAGGAAAGGTTAAATGTATCTATATTGATCCGCCTTACAATACGGGGAATGCTTTTGAGCATTACGCTGATAATTTAGAACATAGTACATGGTTATCATTACTTTACCCACGCATCGATATATTATATGAATTATTAGCTGATGATGGTTTTTTTTGTTGTCATATCGATGATAGTGAAAGTCATTACCTGAAAGTTATCTTGGATGAAATTTTTGGAAGAAAAAACTATCATACAAGTTTTTATCTTCAGGTCAGATATGAGAACAAAACATTGGCTGAAGATAGTGATTATCAAAAGTTAGTGGAGCAATGCTTAATATACTCTAAAGGAAAAGCAAGACCAAATAAAATAAAAGAAGATTACAAAGTTAATAAATTTGAATGGAAAATAACTGAAAAACAATCAGGAAAAATTTTAGAACTAGGAAATAAAAAAGTAGAAATATTTCAATCAGAACAATATATTATTGAAAGAATTGAACCATGTTTAAGCGGATTAAAAGAAACTTGGGCAACAGGTTCTTTAATCAAGCAAAAAGCTAGTTCTGGAGAGTTTTTTCATCTAAATATAGCTCCCCGTAAACAAGAAGATGGTTTAAATTGTTTGTATAAAGTTTATGGAATTGGAGAAGATGGCTTGGGTTATCGATATTTTACAGGACCTAAAAAAAGCACCGCAACCAAAGGTAAGTTTTTTTCAGGAATTCCTTTGTTCAGAGTAGCGGAACTCAACGCTGGATTTTCTAGCAAGGAAAAACCTATAGCAAATTTTTATGATTTTTCTGGCAATTTTGGCAACTGTCGCCTAGAGGGTGGGGCTGATTTCAGGGGCGGAAAAAAACCAGAAGCATTATTGCAGTTGGTTTTACAGCATTTTAGCCAATCTGATGACCTTGTACTTGATTCTTTTCTTGGATCAGGCACGACAGCGGCCGTTGCTCACAAAATGAACCGCCGCTGGATTGGTATTGAAATGGGCGAGCATGCTAAAACACATTGCTCAGTTCGATTGCAAAAAGTTATTGACGGTGAGCAAGGAGGTGTCTCTAAAGAAGTTCAGTGGCAAGGCGGAGGTGGTTTTCGTTTTTATAACCTTGGTGAACCTATTTTTGATGAGGATGGGGGGATCAACAAAAATATTAGATTTGAATATCTAGCTGCTCATATATGGTTTTCAGAGACAAAGACTCCGCTGACGCAAAAAGATAAGTCACCTTTGCTCGGCGTGCATAATGGCATAGCCTATTATTTACTCTATAACGGTATTTTAGGTGATAAAACTACTAACGGCGGCAATGTTCTAACCACAAAGATTTTAGACTCCTTACTTAGTTTTGACGGCACAAAAGTAATTTATGGAGAAACAAGTCGTCTTGGTTCGTTGCGACTTCAAGAGAAACAGATTATCTTTAAACAAACTCCTTATGATATAAAGGCAAGGTGATTATGATGAAGCTAAAAAATTATCAGGAAAAAGCTCTTGAAGTCTTGCGTACTTTCCTCGAATCTTGTCGTTTTGAGGGGGTAAATAAGGCTTACGATAAAATTCAATACGAACGTTATAATAACAATAGTTACAAACCTTTTCAATCATTAGAAAACTTAGAAAATGTACCTTATGTTTGTTTGCGTCTGCCTACAGGAGGGGGGAAAACTTTGCTTTCTGCTTATACTATTGCTATTGCAGGTAATAGTTTTATTGAAAAGGAATACCCTCTTACACTTTGGCTAGTACCGACTAAGGCTATAAAATCACAAACTTTAGAAACTTTACAAAATCCCAATCATGCGAATTATAAAGTTTTAGAAAATGCTTTTAATGGAAAATTCAAGGTTTTTGATATAGCAGATTTTAGACAGATTCGTCCACAAGATATTTCTGACTCCATATGTATTGTGATCTCAACTTTTGCATCGCTACGTTTTAAAGACACGGAAGGTCGTAAAGCTTACGATCATGATGAAAATTTAGAGCCTCATTTCAGAGCCATCATTCCAAGTAGCCCTGAAGGAATGGACAAAAGCGAAGATGGAAAAATCAAATTTTCTTTTGCAAATCTGTTGAATTGGCATCGACCTTTAGTAATTGTTGATGAGGCACATAACGCAAAAACTCCTTTAAGTATTGATGTTTTGCGGCGCATAAATGCTGTGTGTGTGATTGAATACACTGCGACACCTGCAAAAAATAGTAATGTTATCACTTCAGTTTCTGCTTCAGAGCTAAAAGCGGAACAAATGATAAAATTGCCAATAATTCTTTCTGAGCATATATCATGGGAACAAGCAGTTACCAGTTCGATTCAAACTCGTAAAAGACTAGAAGAGGTTGCCGCAAAAGATGAGGACTATATTCGCCCAATTATACTTTTTCAGGCGGAAAGTAAGGATAAAGAAATTACCGTAGAAGTTTTAGCAAAATATCTTATTGAAAATGAAGGAATAGATCGCAAGCAAATTGCAATTGTTACTGGCGATCAAAAAGAATTAGACAGCATCAATTTGTTTGATCAGAATTGTCAGATTCGATATGTTATAACAGTTGAGGCTTTGAAAGAAGGCTGGGATTGTTCTTTTGCTTACGTTCTTTGTTCAGTTGCAAACACAAAATCAGCCGTCTCGGTTGAACAATTACTTGGGCGCGTCTTGCGTATGCCTTATGCAAAGACAAGAACTCAAGCAGAGCTAAATAAGGCTTATGCTTATGTTTCATCAAAAAGTTGGACACATGCAGTAAGCCAATTACGCGATCATCTAGTGAATATGGGTTTTGAGGGGCAAGAAGCAGAGGAGTGTATTTACTCTCAACCGCCTTTGCCTATATCAGAAACGCAATCTAATACATTTACAAATAATCAATTTACAATAAATTTAACTACGCCTCCTGATCTATCTAGTCTTGATCTTGTTGAACGCTCGAAAGTTGTAGTTACTGATGTTCATGAAAGATTATATGAATTGAAAGTGCAAGAGGGGATGAGTAGAAATTTAGCAGAAAAACTGCTTGTTACTATAAAAGACCCAAAAGATAAAAAAGAATTCGCAATTAAATCAAATATTTACATAAATCACCAATTAGAAAATTTATGCCCTGCGCAACGTGGTGAGATTTTTGCAATTCCGCAATTATGCTTAAATTTTGGAGATAATATTGAACTAGCTGAACCAGAACTTTGTCTTGATACAGATGGTTGGAATTTATTAGATTACCCAATGCTTTTAACTCAAGATGAATTTGCAGTTGATGAAAAAGGTAAACAATATACGGCAGATATCGTAGGCCAAAGAATTAAAATTACACCTTTAGACAAAGTGGAACAGTCAAGTTTCTCTGGAATACACACTGAAATGTCAGAGAAAGAACTCTGTCATTGGCTTGATAAACAACTTAAATCCTCGGATATCAAACAAGAAATACTTTTAGAATTTTTAAGGTGTATCATCAAAAGTCTTTTAGGGCGCGAAGATTTAGATATAGCGAAATTAATTGGTGGAAGACATCTTCTCCGAAAAGTTTTAAGAGAGAAGATTGTAAGCTATAGAAAACAAGCTCTTGAGAATGGCTATCAATTATGTATGTTTGGCAATGAAGCAATCGCCATAGTAAGTCCCAAGGATCGTAGTTTTTCTTTTGATCCCAATTACCCAGCAAATAATTTTTACGATGGAAAGTTAGGTTTTAACAAGCATTATTACTCTCGTATTGCGATGATGAATCAGGAAGAAGCAGAATGCGCTTCTGTAATTGATCAAAACCCTGATGTGAAATATTGGGTAAGAAACCTTGAACGTAACCCAGAACACGCTTTTTGGCTACCTACGCCAACAGATAGGTTTTATCCAGATTTTGTTGCGAAATTGCACGATGGAAGGATTATAATTGTAGAATATAAAGGCGGTCATTTAAGAAATGAGGATACGGAAGAAAAAGAACGTATTGGCAAAGTTTGGGCTGAAAAATCTAGGAATCTCTTTTTAGTAGCTTGGGAAAAAGATAAAAAAGGTAGAGAGTCTCTCCGTCAAAACTCTAAATTTTTGATATAATTTCAAGAATTTCAAAAATAAATCACCGCACATTCATTTTTTGAGCT
>NZ_JARJFB010000030.1:0-13688 GCF_034554655.1 Candidatus Megaera venefica | reverse complement strand
CTTCAGACACATCAAGATCTTGCTGCAAATATTCATAACCACAAAAATATTGCCAATAAATATTTTCCTTTAGCTCTTCCTCCGTAAACGAATCAGAACCGTTGTACATAGCTTGAAGCATTGATAGTGCTAGCATTACTCTATGATCTTTCTTATTTCTACCAAATTGCTTGATTTCAATGTTAGGCAATGCTCTGGCTTCAAGTTCAGACCAATTTACTAAATCCCTTAGTTTATATAACTTGTTTTTAGGATTTAGTTTTGTAGATAATTTCTCTTCAAATAACCTTTCTTGTTTTTGGAGAAAAGTAATATTTTCTATAGGCATAATTTTAAAATCCGTAAGCTTTATGCGGTAATTATACCATTTTCTTATGGATTTTGTAAGCTGTTTATGACATGAAACCCCTTGTTAATTCAGGCGGGGAGAGTTTTGACGGAGGGACTAAATAATTAAATTCCTAAACTCCAATAATAAATCAAGGGTTACAATTTAAAGAGAGCTTACTATTGAACTAATCCTTTCTTTAGCATGGTTTGGCGAGATAACTTATCACTTCTTGTTTTTAAAATAAATAGATTATTTAAAATACCCTTACTTTAGGCAACCTTCTCTCAATCTACCTAACCGAGTATTTTAGTTTATTGTTTACCAATCCTTAATTAAATGAGTAGATAATTATAATTGTATACTCCAATAAAGGTCGTATACAAATCTGGGAGGTGGTTATCATGGCAAAAGAAAAAACTACAGGACAGAAGGTTAAAGAATGGTTTCAAAAGCTAGTCCCATGCTGTTTGAAAGTAACAGATGAAGCATTGGACTTAGCAGGAGATATAGCCGAACAAGCTATTAAAGATAAGCATCCTGGTAAAACGGGAGAAGCTGGTGGTAAAATAGTTAGTGACTTACTTCATGGGCTAGGTGATAGCCTCAGAGGTAGTTCTCATGAAGAAGTTATTGCCGTCGGCGCCACTGATCATAATGACGATTTGCTCCACAATTAACGAAATACTCTGTTTGGTTTAATCGTTTATAAAGAGTTTATTTATTTTTAGAGGTGGTTATTATGGCAAAAGGAAAAACTACAGGGCAGAAAATTAAAGAATGGATACAATTTAATTTTATACCTTCATGCCTCTCAGTACAAAACGAAGAACAAGCTGCTTTCATTCCTGCGAAGCTAGTGAGACAAGGAGGAATGCGAGATTTATTTCAATCAAACGAAGAGCGCCTTGATGAAGTTAATTCAAGAGATAGCCTAGTTGATGGAGCCAAAGTTAATGTCATAGGTATCATAACTGATCATGTTGAATTAGAATGATATAGTTAAATCTTGATTTAATTATTTACTAATGTTAGCTTTAAATTAAGGTTAACATTAGTAATTCTTTGTTTAGCCAATTTAAATATCCACATTAGTAGGAGTTTTTTTATGTCAAAAATTAAAGCGGAACCTTCTATAGAAGAAAAATTTTCTCTTGTAGTACTGAGTTTTCACGACTATAGAGATGAATATAAAATTGATTTACCTCTGATAGATAGGCTATCTCACCTGCATTCATGGCAACAACATTTAATGGTAAAAATCTTTGTTGCTGGCTCTAAACAAAAAGCTGTAGAGCAATTTCCAACAATGGAAAAAGAGCTAATCCTAGCTAGTCTAAAAGTCTTGGTTGATGCGGCTGAGTATGTTAAAGATATTGTTACAAACCAGGATAAGTTTAACACTCTAATTTTAAATCTAAGTGAACATGATTTTGTGTTAGATGCAGATACACGAACTACTATAATTAATTTACTGCAAGACAAAGAAGAACTGGCCAACCTTTGGAAAGGTATTAAGTCAGAAGAGAAATTAGACGCTAACAATCAGGAGTCAATTGGATTTTTCGAGAATTTTTTATCTATCTGCAAGGAATTAGTAGATATGATAATAAAATTTGTCGAAGAACAAGTGGAAAAAGTAATAGATTTTGTTGCAGAAGCTAAAGAGCAAATACTCTCTTTAGACTGTCTAAAGCAAGAAACTCCTGAACCTAAAGAAGAAGGGTATACTATTCTGGGAGCAACAGTTGAAGCAGATGAATAAGGTATGTACCTAGGGGCGCTTATGTAATTAATTAAAAAACCCCTAATACTCAGATATATCAACGTTCTATAGCAGCTTTAATTTCTTACTATTACTAATATTATTATAATAGAATAATATTAAAGAAATTGAGAGTAAGAATATAAATAAATAAGCAAAGTTATTTATTGTATTGCTATGGAACGTTGAGATCATAAAGCTGACGCCAGCTGTCATCAGATAATACATTGAGCCAAAGATAGAACCAGCAGATCCTGTTACTTTATGATAATCCTCAAGAGCGTGCCTTAACAGCATTGGAACAACCATCGCATGCCCCATAAGATGTATTGCCATTGGCCCAAAAATTAGCAACGCTACATATGTTGCTTCATTTGTATCAATCTGCGAGCCAACTAACAGCATAACACAGCCAATTGCACTCAAGATAAAACCAGCAATCCGTATTTTAAGTGTGCTGACAAATCTACGTACTAAAGACCTAGTAATTAATCCTCCGGCTAGGTTGGCCGCACTCAAAGCTAAAAATAACTTACCATAATTTGATGGAGATATTTCTAATTTTCCAATAAAAATAAATGGAGCCTGAATATAAAAACCAAAACAAATACCATTATATACCCCAACTATAAAAGCATAGGTAAGAAGAGTTTTGTCATTTAATGCAACTTTTAGTACTGTAAAAAATCGACTATTTCTTTCAGCTCCAATATATGCATTAGTTTCTGGAAGAAACCTTATATATACGATAAGCAATATTCCTGACAATAAAATAAGAAAAAAGAAGATATACTGCCATTGCTCAAAATATTCAATGATATAGCCACCTAGTGCAGAGCCAATTGATGGTACAAATGCCATGATAGTTGAGACACTAGCATAAACATATGACAACTCCCACCCTTTATAAGAATCACGTGCCATTGCTTGAGCAATTACTGAACCAACACTGGCCCCATAGGCCTGGGCAAATCTAAACAAAATAAACATTTCTATATTAGTAGATTGGCTTATAATAAAAGTAGCTATAATATAAAAGCTAATACCAAATAATACTACTGGCTTCCTACCGTAAATATCTGATATTCGACCTAAGGTAAAGATACCGAGAGCAAAACCAATATAATATACACTAGTAGATAATTGAGCAACACTACCATAAGTATTTAACTGTTTTGCTATCTCAGGAAGGGCTGCTGAATAGACTGTTTCGGTCAGTGTAGAAAGAGATATAAGACAATAAAGCAAAATTGGTGGAACTTGTCCTATTACTTTCATGACTAACTGACCTGACCCGTGTGAATTAAAGAATTTAAGACCATTAAGGTAAGCAATAAAACTATAACAACTACTACAAAAACTTTATCAAATAAAGTAATTTTTATTGGATTAGGAGGGGGGCCAAAACGATTGGATTCAATATTTCCTGCGAAGAAACAAACTACAACAGCCCAAATATTAACAATAGGTAACCACCACCATCCTCTATAATTAACATCATGCAATCTACGTACACTAACGGATAAACCGGGAATAAAAGAGATAAGAGAAAATATCCACGTCGATGTTCCACTCAGTGAGTCTATAAATTGATCTAAAATAATTATAAATAAGTGCCAATACCAGTACTCTGCCCTAGAAGCTCTGCCTTTAAAATCAAAGCAATTTTTAATTCCCAGTATAACAGCTTTACAAAAACCAGAATCCTGTATCATTTCCATACCTCATATAATTTTGCTAAACATTAAATCTAAAATGCACAACATCCCCATCTTGCATAACGTAATCTTTTCCTTCTACTCGCATTTTGCCCAGCTCTTTTGCTCTAGCCTCGCTTCCAATTGCAAGATATTCTTCGCAGGAAATAACTTCAGCTCTGATAAAGCCTTTTTCAAAATCAGTATGTATAATTCCAGCAGCAGCGGGCGCAAGAGATCCGCTAGCAAAAGTCCAAGCATGCGCTTCTTTTGGTCCAATTGTAAAAAACGATTTTAAACCAAGAAGAGAATGTGCTGATTTAATAATTTTACTAAGACCAGGTTCTGACAAACTAAGGCTTTCAAGAAACTCTTCTTTTTCCACCTGATCTTCTAGAAGCGATATTTCTGCTTCAATTTTAGAAGAAATAATGACTATGTTTGCACCTTCAGCAGCAGCCTTTTGCTCCACCCTTTGTGAATGAGAATTACCCGTTGCCGCCTCAGATTCTAGAACGTTACATACGTATAAAATTGGCTTTGAAGTAAGGAGTTGCAATGAACTAAGTTCTTTTTCATCAACTTTTCCTATTAAGGATCGAAGAGGCCTCCCCTCTTCCAGAGCTTTACGGCAAATCTCTAGAAGCTCTACTTGCAACTGTAGCGCTTTATCTGTCTTAGCTTTTTTTATTAAATTAGGCAAACGCTTATCAATAGAGTCTAGGTCTGCGATCATTAATTCTGTCTCTATTACTTCAGCATCTTTTACGGGATCAACTTTGCCATGCACATGAGTAATATCTGGATCTTCAAAGCAACGAAGAACATGGATAATAGCATCAACTTCTCTGATATGAGATAAAAATTTATTACCTAAGCCCTCTCCTTTACTAGCACCTTGAACGAGACCAGCAATATCAACAAATTCAATAAACTCAGGTATGATCTTAGCAGAGCCGGCGTTTTGGGCTAGTTTGTTAAGGCGAGAATCAGGTACTGGTACAACACCAGTATTTGGTTCAATCGTACAAAAAGGATAATTTGCTGCTTCTGCATTGCTACTTGCAGTCAGGGCATTAAACAAAGTTGATTTACCAACATTTGGTAAACCAACGATTCCACATTTTAGTCTCATAATTAGTATTCCTTACTTATATTTTGTTGTTTTATCACGTCCCTAGGATGGACTTATCACATTCGTCTATTGGATTTTGACTGGTATCTTCTTTTCTCGATAACCAGTTATACCTGACTCAAAAAAACACCGTCATACCTGGATTGATCCCACATGTTTTTCTGTCTCATGAGATCCTAAAATAAATTCAGTATGACTAATTACATCTGTCATACTACAAGACTTGATCGACTATCTTTTTCTATCGCACAAGGTCCTGGACCGAAAGCCTGCAAAGCAATGCAAGCGCAGGATGACAATAGCACGTTCGGATCTATAATAAACGTCCAAAATGATGTCTTTTTCAATACTCAGCATAACACAAAGCTATTCTGCGCGCTACCTTAAACAGAAATTGCTTTTTTAAATGCTTCAATATCCCCTAAAATCAATAGCTGCATTTTGCTAGTTATCAAATCAATATTCTTAAAAATAACTAACTCTTCTTCTTGAGAGAATTGTCCCAGTACAAAATTTGAAATTTCGTAAGCTGGATCTTCTGGTCTACCAATTCCTATTCTTATTCTATGATAATTTGGCCCGAGATGCTTATCAATCGACTTTAAGCCATTATGCCCGCCTGCTCCACCCCCATTTTTATAGCCAATCTTGCCAAAACGTAGGTCAATGTCATCGTGAATGACTATAATCTTATCTAATGAAATTTTGTAATAGGCAGAAACAGACTGTACCGTTTCGCCAGATAGATTCATGTAAGTTTCTGGTTTACAAAGCACAACACTTTCAGAGTTATTTTCTCCAAGTGCAAGTTGAGAGTTAAATCTAGATTTAGTTTGAAATAGCAACCCATATTCTTTAGATAACGCATCCAAAGCCATAAACCCAACATTATGTCTGGTATCCATATACTCTCTACCAGGATTACCAAGTCCAACAATTAGGAACATCACCTAAACCGATCCGTCAAAAATGTTTTACAAGCTTTATTCTCTACGACTTGTCATTCCAGCGAAGACAAAAACCAAATTTTATACGTTATGAATTCCTGCCTTCTACAAGAGAATAACAGCAACAAACCGGATAGCTATGGTCGCTTACAGCCACTCGCCACGACGCTATAGTAAAGCTAGGCAATAATTCCCTATTTTTTAGCTGGTTCAGCTTGCGTAGAAGCTTCATCAGCTTCATCAGCCTTACCTTTTTTACCAACAATTGAGGCTATAACAAAATTAGGATTCTCTAGAAGCTTAGAGCCTTCCGGAATAGACAAATCTTTTGCCTTCAATGAAGATCCTATTGGCATTGAAACAACATCAATTTCAATTTTACGTGGTAATTTTCCAACTGGACAAAGAATTGTAACAAATCTTTTTACTGTATTGAAATACCCACCTCTTTTAACACCTAAACAAACATCTTTATTTAAATATATAACTGGTACATGCATTTTTTGCATTTTACTTTCTAAAAATACAAAATCGACGTGACTTACAATATCAGTTATTGGATGAAGTTGAATAGCTTTTGGTAGTACCTTAAATTTCTTTTGACCAATCTCAAGTTCAAAAAGTTGAGAAATATACTGAGGCTTTCTGTAATATTTAGTTATTTCCTTTTCTTCTACTGAAATCGATAAAGGTTCTTTGCCTGCACCATAAATTGTTGCTGGCACCATGCCTCTTTTTCTTAAAGCTCTAGAAGCTCCTGTTCCCAATTCTTCACGCAGTTCTGCTGCTAGAGTTAATGCTTCGCTCATCTTAACTAAATCTCCAAATTTCTTCTCGAGCTCTAGTGAGCTCATAATTGTGTTTCAGACTTTTTAAGCCTCGTAATATATAGCGTCCATCCCAAACATTCAAGAGTTTTTTATACAATTAATGTGACATAACAAAAATAGCCAAATATTCGATAGATTGATTCCAAGTAAATTGCTATAATAAAGCACTAATAAACATTAGAAACAAATTAGGTTATTAAAAATTTAACTTTATTATGGCAGTATTTAGTCTGGTATTTTTTAAGGTATTATCCTCACTTTTAAGCGTGTTGATTGGATTTTTATCAGGCAGGTTTTCTAATGTAGAAAAGGATAGTATAGCTTCATTATTATTCTATTTTGTTGCCCCTATTGTATTTTTTGCTATTCCAACGAGTGCTGAGTTAACATTTAATTCTCTTGGAATTTCAGCCCTAACTTTCACTCTATGTACAATATTAAGTCTTTTCAGCTACTGGTTATATGGAAAAGTTTGGCAAGATTCACATAGAAATATTTTAGCTCTATCTGCTGGAACTGGAAACAGCGGTTACGTAGTTTTACCTATTGCAGCAGCTCTATTTGATGATCATACCCTTAGCATTTATGCACTTGGCTTGATTGGTATTTCTATTTGCGAGGCATCAGTTGGTTGTTATTTTTGTGCAAGAAGCGTAGGAACATTTAAGCAGAGCGTACTGAGAGTAGCAAGATTACCAATCTTAAACGCGTTCTTCTTGGGTTGCGCTATGAGTCTTTTAGGATTCCACCTACCCGATTTTCTCGATGATTTTATTAGTAATATGAAAGGTGCTTTTTCAATATTAGGTATGGTAACTATTGGACTTGCCTTGTCAAGCATTAGAGAATTCGATTTTGATATAAAGTTTACTGCAGCAGCATTTGCTAGCAAGTTTCTATTCTATCCAGCACTTTTTAATATATTTATTTTACTAGATCGTTTTTATTTTAAATGGCTTGATGTCAACTATTATAATGCTTTACAACTGCTATGTGTTGCACCGATGGCTACCAATACAATTGTACTAGCATCACTATATAAAATTTATCCAGAAAAAGTGGCCACCGCGGTATTGCTTTCTTTACTCTTTGTTTTACTATACATGCCTATTATGGCCACAATTTTCCTTGAAGGAATCTGACCACATAAAAATAAAACTTAACTATTACGGTAAATATGGAACCAATTATCACTAAAACTAAAGTCCTGATTATTGGATCAGGACCAGCTGGCCTAGCGGCAGCAATTTATGCAGCCAGAGCATCTTTGGAGCCTATTTTGATACATGGAATGCAACCAGGAGGCCAACTTACCATTACTACTGATGTTGAAAATTACCCCGGATTTGCAGAGACTATTCAAGGTCCATGGCTAATGCAAGAAATGGAGAAGCAAGCAGAAAAAGTTGGCACTAAACTTGTTCACGACTACGTTGAAAAAGTTGAGCTTAAAACAAAGCCATTTAAAGCCTATACAGCATCAGGGAATTTATATGAAGCTAATAGCATAATAATTTGTACAGGAGCTCAAGCTAAGTGGCTTGGAATTAAGTCAGAACAAGAGTTTCAAGGGTTTGGTGTATCAGGGTGCGCCACATGTGATGGGTTTTTCTTCAAAGGCATGGACGTTGTGGTAATAGGTGGTGGGAACACCGCTGTTGAAGAAGCATTATATCTTACTAACCACGCTAAAAAAGTTTATATTGTTCATCGCCGAGATGAATTCAGAGCTGAAAAAATTCTTCAAGAAAGATTATTTGAACATGACAAAATATCAGTAATTTGGGACAGTGTCTTAGAAGAAGTTGTAGGTACCAGCAACCCTAAGTCTGTAACTGGTATAAAAATTAGAAATATTAAATCTAATGAGCTCTCAAACTTGGAGTGCTCTGGTGTATTTATTGCTATTGGACACAAACCAAATACGGATATTTTTAATGACCAAATAACAATGGATGAAGAAGGCTATATAATTACAGCACCTGATTCTACTAAGACTAATATACCAGGAGTATTTGCCGCCGGAGATGTTCAAGATAAAATTTATCGTCAAGCAGTAACAGCTGCAGGCACTGGTTGTATGGCGGCTTTAGAAGCTGATAAATTTCTAAGAGATTTATAACTAATTTTATTGTGCTCCGCATGCCCTCGACCCGCGAACTCATGCAGTGGAAGAAAATACCGAATCGAGTCTGGAATAACTGCTTAGCTATTCTTCACAAGGTCATCCTGAATTTATTGGGACTTGCGCCTGCCTTTGGCCCAGGATCTTATGAAACAAAAGGAGATGTCGGATCAAGTCCGGAATAACTGGTGTTTTTGCACGTGATAACGTGCCTGCACTTTGAATATGAACTAAAATTTACAAAAAAATATAAAAATATGAGTCAAACATTACTAGAGCACGATTTACTCCGAAAATTACCGGCCAACGTCCATGCCGAGCAGATGTTGCTTGGGGCCGTCCTTATTAACAGTGATTTGATCGAGCAAATAAACGAGTTCTTAAAACCAGAACATTTTTATGAAAAACTTCATCAAAAAATATACAATGCCATAGAAATACTAGTTGAAAAAGGATTAAGTGCAACCCCAGTTACCATCAAATCTATGCTTGATAAAGACCCTTTATATCAAGAATTAAATGGTAATGAATATATAATTCGATTAACCACAATCGCCATGGTTGTCATTAACCCTTATGATTATGGCAAAATAATCTATGACTCAGCCATCAAAAGAAATTTGATTACTATTGGCGAAGAAATTGTCAATGATGCATATAATTCCACTTTAGAACAGGAAGCTCCTCAGCAGCTAGAAATTGCTGAGAGTAAGCTATATCTTCTTGCGAGTGAAGGCATGAAGGAGAAAGGCTTTGTTGCAATGAGAGAATCTGTTGCTGAATCACTCAGCAGTATAAACAGAGCTATGAAGAATACCGATCATATTACAGGTATCTCAACAGGTTATCTTGACCTAGACAATAAGCTTTCTGGTTTTCAAAACTCTGATTTAGTCATAATTGCTGGCCGCCCATCGATGGGTAAAACCGCGTTTGCTATTAATTTTGCTTTTAATGCTTGCAAAGCCCTCCAACGAAAAGCCAAAGAAGGTGAAAAACCTCCAGCAGTAGGATTTTTCTCCTTAGAAATGTCTTCAGAGCAGCTGGCAAGTCGTCTGCTTTCCATGATGGCGCGGGTTGATTCGACCAATCTGCGCAATGGTAAGGTCAATGAAGAACACTATAATGACCTACGCAAATCAGCAGCAGAATTATCAGAAATGCCTTTTTTTATAGACGACACCCCCGCTCTATCGATTTCATCAGTTAGATCTAGAGCAAGAAAACTTAAAAGAAAACACAACTTAGGTATTATTTTTGTTGATTACTTACAATTACTTAGTGGATCTAATAAATCAGAAAACAGAGTTCTGGAAATTTCTCAGATTACTCAAGGACTTAAAGCGATTGCTAAAGAATTAAACATCCCGGTTATTGCCCTATCTCAGCTCTCAAGGGCGGTAGAACAAAGAGAAGATAAAAGGCCGCTTCTTTCTGACTTGCGTGAATCTGGTTCGATTGAACAAGACGCCGATCTGGTTATGTTCTTATATAGGGAAGAGTATTACTTACGCCGAAAAGAACCAGCTCCTGGTGACCCTAAATATTCAGAATGGCAAGCAGCACTTGATAAAGCGCATAATATAGCCGAAATATTGATTGCTAAACACAGAAATGGCGCTGTTGGCAATGTGCAGCTATATTATGTTGATAAATTTTCTAGTGTTGGTAATCTAGATAGATCGCACAAACAAAATTAAAGACTCATTAGTATTATGACTGTACCAATAATTTTCGGTATTAGCAGCACAAAGCTTTTACAAGAAGAAATAGATTTATTTAGCGAGCATAAAGCAGCTGGATTTATTCTATTTTCTCGTAATATTGAATCTAAGAAGCAAATTCTTGAACTAACTACTGTTCTTAAAGGATTGTACCCTGAAAGAAAAATACCTATATTTATAGACCAAGAAGGCGGTAGAGTAGCACGAATTAAGCCTCCAATTGCAGCCAGATTTTATCCTTCAGCTGAGCATTTTTCCAATATTTATAATGAAGATAGATTAAGAGCAAAACTTGAGTTAAAAACTAACTACATTCAACTTATGTCTGAGCTAAGGGAACTAGGCATAGACTCTCCTTGCGCTCCGGTTTGTGATTTATCTTTTGAAGGGGCAAGCGACGTTATAGGAGACAGAAGCTTTGGAAATAACCCAGACAAGGTGATTGATTTATGCAAATCGGTTATAGCTGGCATACAACATAGCGGCGGCTTACCGTTTATTAAACATATTCCTGGACACGGCAGAGCATTCGTTGATAGTCATTTTGATTTGCCAATAGTAAGTACACCACTAGAAGAGCTAGAAACGACTGATTTTAAGGTTTTTAAAGAATTAGCCTCAGAAAAAGTATGGGCAATGACTGCCCATATCGTATATACTTCAATCGACTCAAACCTACCAGCTACAATATCGAAAAAAATTATAGATTATATTAGAAATAATATAGGTTTTAAGGGTAAATTAGTATCAGATGATTTATGTATGTACGCCTTGCATGGCGAGGTAGGAAAAAAACGCTCTACACTTAAGAAAGTGATTAATCTTGCTGAAAAAGATTTAGAGTGGAGAGAAGATTATTCTCAACCTTTAAAAGAATTATTCGACATAAACACTTATCAAATTACTAATTTAGCCATAATCGAGCTGTGCAAAAAGAATTTAGCCAAGTCTAAGGCTGAATTTCTTGCAAGCCTTACCAAAGTAACTAGAATGACCCTTGATGCCGGGTGTAATTTAGCGCTTCATTGCAGCGGGGATATAGACGAAATGCGCGCCATCTGTAACGTTATAACACAAAATGAGGAAATAAAATGACATATTGCGACTACTCTAACCAAGAAAAATACCCTTTTGAATTACCAGAATTACCATATGAAAAGGATGCATTCTCTCCTGATTTTTCTTCTGAAACGTTTGATTACCACCATGGCAAACATCATAATGCTTATGTGACTAATTTGAATAATTTGCTTAAGGATAATAAGGAGTTTACAGAAATTGACCTTGAGCAAATTATTGCTAAGTCTAGTAATTCTAACGCGGCAATTTTTAACAATGCAGCCCAGATTTGGAATCACACATTTTTTTGGCATTCAATTAAACCGGGTGGTGGTGGAAAACCTCATGGAAATATAGCTGAGCTAATAAAAACTAGCTTTGGTTCATATGACAACTTCGTTACGGAATTCAAACAAGCTGCCGTATCTCAATTTGGTAGTGGATGGGCTTGGCTAGTCTATAACGCAAAAGATAAGAAACTTCAGATTATCAAGACAGCAAATGCAGAAACCCCATTAACGCAAGGCTTAGATCCTTTAATTGCTTGTGATGTATGGGAACATGCTTACTATATTGATTATAGAAATAAACGCCCAGATTATGTGTCTATTTTTATTGAAAAAATGATAAATTGGGACTTTGCTGAAATGCACTTGAACCGAGCAAGGCAATAGCATAATTTCGGTACCGTTATCCCAGGCTTGATCCAGGATTTTATGATGTTAAAAAAAAGAAGATCCAGAGTCAAAAGCGCATAACCGTTCGAAGTTAACGTTGTCATTTTGAGCCTCTTTTTGTCATTTCCGCGCAGGCGGAAATCTAGTAAATACTGAGATAGCACTATGAATAATTCGTATTGGGTTTACATCTTGGCTTCTAAGCGCAATGGCACGCTTTACGTTGGTGTAACTGGCGATTTATCTAGACGCATTTATGAGCATAAAGAAAATTTAAATGATGGATTTACCAAAAAATATAACATTAATCAACTTATTTATATAGAAGAATTTCAAGATATAATTGAAGCTATTCATAGAGAAAAGTGCCTTAAGAAATGGAATAGAGCTTGGAAGCTACGTTTAATAGAAGAGCAAAATCCTGATTGGAGAGATTTATATGAAACTGTTACGTGATCTAGATTTCCGCCTGCGCGGAAATGACAAAAGAGGTTCAAAATGACAACTATAGATCACCGGCATAACAGTGTATAAGCTTTGCGACTTGTTATTCACGCTTAATTAAAATTAAAAATACTGAGGTTACATAAATGGAAAATTATTCTGTTCTATTTCGACAATTACATGAATTTGTGCCTCAATTCATCTCGGGGCTTATGGCTATTGTTCCGTTTTTTATACTTTGGCTAATTACAAAACCGATATTTAATAAAATTATCGCTAGATCCAAAGTATCCTCCAAGAATTCAGCCCTAGTTTATTTAGGTAAGTCTGTAAGCATAGCCATTTGGATTACTGCCCTACTCACTGTTCTTGGCACTTGGGGAGTAGATATCAGCGCTTTGGTTGCTGGTCTTGGTTTAACAGGATTCGCTATTGGTTATGCTTTGAAGGATGTATTAGTAAATAGTATAGCTGGAATAATGATAATATTTTATAAAACTGTTGAAATTAACTCGCACGTATCTGTACTTGGTGTTGAAGGAACTATTGTCGATATAGACCTCAGATATATCACTATCCAAGATGATAAAGCAAAACACCTAATTCCAAATTCATGTTTATTAGCAGAAAAAATTACGATATTTAATAAGTAGATAGAATTCATAGATGACTAAATATAACTATTTGTCATTCCCGCGTAGGCGGGAATCCAGCGTGAAGACTAGTTTTTCTAGATCTCCGCCTGCGCGGAAATGACATAAAAAGTGGCTATGTCAACTTAATTCACTATAGTCATCCTTGAAAACACCGTCATGCCGGACTTGATCCGGCATCTTCTTCTGTCTCATGAGATCCTGAGTCAAGCTCAGGATGACTCTTTAGTCTCTCCGTCAAAACTCTAAATTTTTGATATAATTTCAAGAATTTCAAAAATAAATCACCGCACATTCATTTTTT
>NZ_JARJFB010000029.1:0-14261 GCF_034554655.1 Candidatus Megaera venefica | reverse complement strand
AAAAAATGAATGTGCGGTGATTTATTTTTGAAATTCTTGAAATTATATCAAAAATTTAGAGTTTTGACGGAGAGACTATGTAATCCTGAATTTATTTCAGGATCCCAGGAAATACTGAATCAAGTTCAGCATGACAAGAATGATCCTGCATAACAATTATACATTGATTAAAAGTGAGACTAAATATTTACTATTGCTTAAGGTCACGCACTCACTAATGCAGCACGAATTTCTGAAACAGCTTCGATTATTGATTGAAGTTCTTCTGGCTCTTCACCTTTCATATTTATATTTTCAAGTTGGTGAATTGTTGATCCATAGAACGCATCAATTACTCTATTTCTTTCATCCATAGTCTCTGGGTCAATCCCTGTTTTGAGTATATAAAATACTTCTATAACTCTAGACAAAGCTTTAAATTTAACTTCGTGGTTTTTTTCTCCAAGAGCCTTTTTTGCAGAGAGTAATAATTTAAGAATCTCGTCGAAAATAAATATCAACTGATTATTACTGCTGCTAGTTACCGCAGCTGTAGCTTTATATTTTTCTAAAGGGCTCATAAATTATTACTCAAAAATCTGTGTTTAAATTTTTATGCGGCAGCCGCAGTTAAGCCAGAGAGAGCAGCTTCAATCATAGCTGTTTGAATAGCTCCCATCATATCCATTTGAGCGATAGTCTGGTATTCTCTTTCTAACTTAGCCGTGAATTCCTTCAGATCTTTTTCTATTTTAGCAGATTCATCACTTAAATTTTTCACTTGTTCTTGGATTAAATCAGCTTCTGATATAGTTGAACCTTTCAGGCCATCATCACTAACCATACTTCTTGCATCTTCTTGTATAAGATTTGCTAAGCCTGGTGTATAATTTATTAAATTGTTTTCAGTAACATTTACTGCCGTTTTAGGATCAATTGAAAATTCCATCCCATGTAAAACCGAGCCTTCAGCAAACGAAACATTATACCTGCCTGTTCCTGGATTATGAGCAATATTAGCATTTAAAATCACTCCATTTACTGTTGCAGTAAAAAGAGTTAGAGCCCCAGCACCGTCAAAAGTTGCGAATGTATGGATATTTTGGCCAACAACTGAAGGGTCTATTATTTGCTTATCAAACTCACCAGGTAAATATTGAATAACTGCTGAATTCAAAGCATTTGAAGTTATTTTTGTATCCGTAACAAAGAACCTACGAACGGCTGCAAAATCATCGTCAAATTTTTTGGTAAATATGCTTTCATCTTCGAAGTATAAAGTATCATGACTTACCCCTTCTTTAGTAGCTTTTTGTAGACCCATCCCAAGTTCGTAAATAGAGGTGATATCACCAGCGCCACCAGCTTTTGTAGTTGTAAATCTTTCCCAAATTTCCATTGCCTCGTTCATCAATGGAGAACCACGCAGAGGTGAATCTGAGCTATCATACGAACTCATAAGCTGAGTAGGATCTGCATATTTGTCCTGTGTCACTGAACGAGTAGTTTGTTGGTTTTTAGCAATGATATATGATAAATCATTCAAAGAATTACCAAAATCCACAATCATCTTTTTTACATTAGCATGATCTTCTTTAACCTTTATTGTATTGTAATTTAAGTTATTGTAACCTGCATTTGCAAGGTTAGCTCCGTTAACTCTACCAGATAGTTCAAAAGACAATCCATCAACAACGTTTACAAATTTATTAGAAGCTTGCGTTCTTTGAATACCATTTATATGTATTATCGCATCTTGGCCAGCTACATTGCTTTGCGAATGCAGGTTTCCACCAAGAGCAAGAGCACCACCACCTAATCTATCATCATAAGCAACTACAATAGCTCCACCACCAACTCCGGTATTTTTAGCCTTAACTTCAATGAAGGCAGTATTACCATCTCCTTCAACGAGGAAAGCCTCAAATTGATCTCCACCAGCAGTAAATGCATGATTAATTTTTGCTGCAATCTGCTCAACTGTATCCCCAATCACCATATCTATAGCACGTGCTTGTCCACCGACGGTCAATGTCATAATACCATCTTTACCTAGACCAACACCCTTGGCAAAACCAACACCACCTGCCGAAGCAAGCACAAGCTCTGAAGCGGTTGCAATCTGCTGTACAGCTATTTTTGTATCACCCACACGAGCTTTATCATCAACACGAATATTTGTTATATAATCTTCTGCACCACCAAGATCTTGCGTGCTTGTGCTCGATGTTTTTCTATCAAATCCAGCCTGGAGTGGATTAGTAAGAAGAGAAGCTTTTCCTTTTATTGTGCTTAATATTTTCTGAAGCTGAGAAATTTCCCCAAGCTTTGTCTCTCTGATTTCTGTTTTATCTTTTGTTTCAATTTTTGACAATTCCAGCTGTTCAGTTGCCTTTTTTATAAATGCATCTTGAGAGCCAAGCATACTTGATAAGCCGATACCTTTTCCAAAAGCGTTTGTTATATTAGGCATAAAAAAACCTCTTAAATTAATCAATTAGTTTGATTGTACTATAAGTCTCTCTAGTACACAATCAAATACATAAGAACTAGTTAAGCAAAAACAATGCCAAAGCTCCAACTTATTTACACTATTCATTAACTTAGTAATCTAGAACTTGAGTTAAGCTATCATGAACAAATAAGCTATACCGAACAAACCACCGTCATGCTGAACTTGATTGAAACTTGCGTCTGCCTCTTGGCCTAGCCTCTTCTTCCACCGCCTGAGATACCGGGTCAAGCCAGGTATGACTAAATAATGTTATCCTGAACGCCGATACGCATCTTTTTAAGAGGATATTGTTTTATCTCTGTCTTGACTCTACTACACGCACTACTAGCTCCTCTGGAATAGTTTCACCACCAACTAGATTCAGCGATAACCCCCCCCCCTCTTCACTGGTAGTTTCAACTGTAGCCATTATTACCTCGCGGTCTGTTTTTCCAGCAAAAGTTTCACCATTTACCCTTGAATATATCGGCGTAAATGCACGGCTATACTCCTTGTCAGCTACAGCCATCGTACCATCTCTTAACCTACCATCCCAAACCGGGAAAGTAATTTGGGCTTTAGCATTGTCGTAGTCTTCTTTATATTGCGGTTCCAAAGTTAACGTATTAGCAATTAATTCGGTCTCAATGTAGCGATTTACTTCAACTCTTTCCTGTGGACTTAAAACATTATAATCTCCAGTATTGTAGTTCGGTTGCAAATACTGCCTTACTAATAGTTTGCTTGGATCGTTCAAAAGATCAAACGGCTTATACTGACCCTTCACCGTCGCAACAAGCTCTTGCGTCTCTGTATCATAAATCGTCATTTCACCATGAGAAAGGACCGCTTCTTCTTCTGGCTTCATCAGAGTGAATGTTTTTGCCGGTGCTGCAACATCAAATTTGAACGAATCATTTTTATAAACAATTCTAGCTCCAATATAATCTTGTCTTCTTTGAGCAAGCTCAGTCGTATAATTCCCAACGATTGAATCGATGTTATGTGGACTATATATCACCTCTTCAGTAGACATAAATGTACCAGCACGACTATTAATCCCGGCCACTACTAATTTTGTTTTGTATTTTAACTCAACGTCGACAGGTTTGTCTTTATCACTAATATCTGCAACATAAACTTTTACATTATAGTTTCCATCTTCAAGACCATGGTCAGGTAAAGTAAACTTGCCTGTGCCAACTGCAATTTCATCTAAGTTTTCTAGTGTTTTAATATACTTGTCGTTTTCATCGGAAATTTTAACAGTTATTTTTCCTGAGTTTTCAACGTGATTATTAAAATAAACCTCTAAAGAGCCGTTTTTAACTTGCACCCTAGAGAAGTCCATTTCTACACGCTTACCTATCAAATCAGGATTCAAGTTATTATCTTCTTTAGGTTTAACAAAGTCTCTTACATCACTAATTTGGTCTCTTTTGATCAAATTACCATTGATCATAACCCCAACCGCAACTCCTTTGTCAAATTTGATAGACTCTACAACCCCAGACAGAACAGCGCCAGCTTTGACTGGGAAAGTAATTGACGTTCCACTTTCAGTTTTTCTTCCTTCAGCTTTCAAGTCAAGAGTGTAATTACCGAATTGCTTCCAACTTAGCTTCTGGCCACTATCATTCGTGCCATCCCAAACAAACTGATGCTCGCCAACTTTGCCAATTTGTCTTACTGTCTTAACAGCCTTCCCATCCTTATCACGAATCGTAAATGTAAGATTTACAACCGCAGAAGGCGATGTTTCATCATGCGAAACTTTATAATTATATGTTACAGGCTCCCCAAAGAATCCTTTTGTATCATCCCTATAATCAACCATTTTATCCTTAAGCGACATCAAATCTACCGCTGGGTTTTTCTGAGCTTCAATAGCTGCCATTTGAGCTCCAATAGAAGCCTTTGTTGCCATCATTCCCGCAATTGAATTTGCAGCATCTGACATTTCTTTAGACTTATTGCTACTCCCATCACTATCTGGGAAACCCATATTCTTTGCAGCAGCTAGCATCAACTGAGTTGAAAAATCTATAGCTTTATCAATATTCTCCCTAGCCTTTTCAATATCATTACCTTCTAATTGACTCCTGGTCTTGCGATCTGCTTGCATTGCATCGTAAAACCTAGAAAACCCCTCTGATTTGATCGGAGATCTATCGATCGGACTTTTAGAGTTATTCAAGAATTGAGTATCCTTTCTATCTATTGATGGCATTGTTTTTTAAACCTTTATATTTATACTATCTTCTGTTATGTAACCTGAACTTTGTCCATCGTATTCCATAAGCGCATTGGTTGAATCTTCCTCCGCGACCAATCCAACAAAATTATTCATCCAGTTGTCTCTTTCCTCAGTTGAGTTAAAATAAGCTCCTGAAGATCCTTTACCTTGATGATTCATTTCAAATTGGAGAGAAGCTTCTTCTTTTGTATTTGTAACCTCTTTTAGGTTTTTTTCTAGATCCATTCTAGACTTCTCGAGAATTTCTAAAGTCTCCCTTTTTTCAGCCATGACCTTAATGCTTTCGATTTTTCTTGCACCATTTTCGCCAAGCACTGAAAGTATTTCAACCTTAACAGGCCCTAGCGCCTCTGGAAATAAATTAATTGTTATTTCTTTTTTTCCTGCATTACTTGAAACACTCAAGACTTCTTTTACAGCTAAAGATATTTGCATATCAGGCTTTGGCAGCAAATTTTTTGTCCCTAAATTTAGCGTATTTTCTCTAAAAGAAACTTGAAATAAATCTTCACTATTAACTTCTAACGTACCACCAAAAGAATCAAGCACGCTATATTTTTTTGCACTAGATTCACCTGCATCTTGCTCTAAGCCAGAAAAATTATCTTGCGACTCCAGATTCAATTTTGGTTCGTCTTGGATTACAGAACTAATCTTAGACTCTGATTCTAAATTTTTGTTCATTTTAGCAAGAACCGATTGACCTTGCCTAGTTTCATCAGCCAACAGTAAATTTGAACTTATAGCAATCAAATTCGATACATCTTCGCCGACAGCCATCATTGGATCTTTAATCGGTTGGGAGTTTTCAACAACGGCTGACTTTAATAAT
The DNA here is from genome assembly GCF_034554655.1 of Candidatus Megaera venefica. Lineage (NCBI taxonomy): Bacteria > Pseudomonadati > Pseudomonadota > Alphaproteobacteria > Rickettsiales > Rickettsiaceae > Candidatus Megaera > Candidatus Megaera venefica. The sequence continues at coordinate 8,699 of NZ_JARJFB010000029.1, read as the reverse complement.
ATTCCGGCATTTTGAGCGACCGATCTTTCATTTGAAACAAACTGATTTGAATTTTCTTCTTGAGCTCTATTAAGATTTTTATTCGATCCAAAATCATTGCTAAACCCTTCAGGCAGCTTAAATGATTTCAGACTTTGAATTAAAGACTGCTCTTGAGAAGATAACTCAGAAATAATTAAGCTATCTTGACCAGAGAGAGAAACTGAATCTTTGTCGTTTGTAGCAGCAACAACTATATTTTCTTTAATATTGTCACTAGAAGCTAAGGAGGAAGCTACAACCACTTCAGCTCCCATTGATTCTGATATAACTAGCTCAGGTTTTGTGATAACCATTGATAAATCATCTTCAGCCTTTGTAATAATATTTATTACAGGAACAGCAAACTCTTGCCCCAATATATCATCTTCTCCAAGCAGAGCGAATTCGCTCTCGTCACTTAAAGGAGCTAAAGGAATTTGACTCGGTTGATTAATCATAGTAGCTACTACCATAGACTCCAGAGCTTGATCTGGCTCTTCGAGCTTTCTCTTAAGACCAACTATTTTTAACTGCTCACTCTCAGAAAGTTTTTGCCTATTTTGTAAATTCTTATCAGTTTTTTGAGCACTCTCAGCTTTTGCCGGCGAAGAATAGATTAATTTAGGCCTATCCTTTATCAAATCAGCAAATTCACCTGCGCCGTGATTTTTTGTTGTAGATAAAGATTGTTTTTTTCCTCTATCTGCTTCACTAGAACCTAGTGCATGTTGTTCTAAAACGGCTGTAGCCATTATATTTCCTACGAATTCATTACATATCACTCTTACGGGAGCATAAAGCGTGCCAAATTTTACAAAAGATAATTTTTATTTTGTAACTATACAATTTTGCCTACGCGCCGCAAGACGATTACATACTAATTTAGCATGATTGAGCGAAGGGTATGCTCCAGCCATAACCAGATAGAATATGCGTTCATTCTTACCGTCGATTTTCTTTGTGATAAGATTTGCACCATTTAATACCTTACCATGACGCTTAGTTATTTCTTGCCAAAGTTTTTTTGCATCTCCTTCTGAAAAAGCAGTAGTTAGTTGTATCTTATACCCTTCATCTTCAGCACTAACGACGTTTACTTCTGTAACTCTAAATCTATTATCCGAAGTTTTTATTATATTTAATCCTGTTCCTGGAATTTCTATTTTTTGCTTCTCTTCTTCATGCTCCACAACCATGGAAGATTTAATAGCATTAGGCATAACAAGCTCTTCTGTTATAGACAAATTATTATCTGCTACCTCGTCGTAATAGTCGATATTTGCCAATATTTCATCTATTGAGTCGAGATATACAACTGGATTTTCTTCAACTTTTTGACCAAAATCAATCGGGTCCTCTGGTTCAGGCAAAATATTAATTTTTCTATTTTTTTTTGCACCTTTTTGGAGCTTTTCATATACCAGGCTGTCCGAATTAGGAATTACTATACCCCCAGGATCATCCGGCTTCTTCTTTATTTCGCCCGCCTCAGGAGATAAAGTTATGATTTCTCGTGAATTTTGTATTTTGAAATAAAAAAATAGTCCGATCAAAGAAATAACCAGAATCATTGTTATTCTAAAAAATAAACTTTTTTGATTCATATTAATTTTATCAACGCTAGTTTTATTGCAATTCAGTCCCGCCGTAAGTCGTGCTGAACTAGATCCGGCATCTTCTTTCGTTGCATAAGATCCTGAATCAAGTTCAGGATGACGGTATTTTGTTCCAGGATGACAGACTTTCGTTCAGGATACCGCCTTTTTCCTTACAACTTAATTGTACTCTATGACCAAACTTGCAAACGAGCGTTTAATTGCGAAACTCAGAGTTACATCTTGTCTAGTGGTTTGACCCCAATAACGCTAAAACCTCCAGCTATAACTTTTCTTATACTCTCTGCAAGAGCTAATCTTGCTGCAGTCAAGTCTACGTCGTCTTCAATATTGAACCTGTAATCATTGTTTTCTTTTCCGAGGTTCCAAATTGAATGAAACCTTGAAGCTACATCTATTAGATAATAAGCAATTCTTTGCGGCTCGCATGATTTCGCCGATAAAGCTAGCACCTTAGGCCAAGAAGCCAGTAACTTTATCAATTGTATTTCTTCTTCAGTTGATAACAAAGATAAGTCGAATTCAGAAGCAGCAAACTTTTTATAAGCCTCAGGAATAGTTTCTATTGCCTTTGCAATAATAGATTTTGTCCGAACATGTGCATACTGAACATAAAATACCGGGTTGTCTTTCGATTGCTCCTTAACTTTGCTAAAATCAAAATCTAAGGTCATATCGTTCCGTCTTGTAAGCATAATAAATCTGATAATATCTTTGCTCACTTCATTTGTTACATCACTCACAGTCATAAAATTACCACTGCGCTTTGACATTTTGATAGGCTCTCCGTCTTTAACAAAATTCACAAGCTGACTTATTCTAACATCACTTCTGATTTTACCTTCACCAAGAGCATTGATTACGGCTTGAATTCTCTTAACGTAGCCGCTATGGTCAGCTCCTAAGATGTAAACCAATGTATCGAATCCTCGATCAATTTTATCTTTAGCATAAGCAAAATCCGCTGCTAGATATGACCATGTGCCGTCGTTTTTTTGTACTGGCCTATCTTGGTCATCTCCATACTCAGAAGATTTGAATAAAAGCTGCTCTTTTTCTTCCCAGTTTTCATCAATCTTACCCTTTGGCGGGGGCAGCACACCTTTGTATATTAGGCCTTTTTCCTCTAATATTTTTACTGCATCATTTATTTTGTTACTATCATGTAGCGACTGCTCTGAAAAGAATACGTCATGGTGCACCCCAAGATCTCTTAAATCGGCTTTAATCAAAGCAAGCATTTCGTTTACTACTATATTCTTAATTTTTTGACGCATTTCGCGTGTATTCATATCAATTAGCGCCTGGCCAAATTCAGCAGCTATTTTTTGCCCCACATCCTTTAAATAATCTCCAGGATATAACCCTTCTGGTATTACTACAACCTCACCACTCAAAGCTTCCTTGTAACGTAAAAATACACTGTCTAACAAAGTATCAATCTGAGTACCAGCATCATTTATGTAATATTCTTTGGTAACGTTATATCCACACAGGCTCAAAACATTGGCAAGAGCGTCTCCATACACCGCTCCCCGAGCGTGTCCAATATGCATTGGCCCCGTTGGATTTGCCGAAACATACTCTACATTTACCTTTTCCCCCCTGCCAACATCAACTTCCCAAAAGTCTTTGTCATCATTTAGTATACTTCTTATACATTCATGCCATTTCTCAGCTTTTATTGTAAAATTAATAAAACCTGGTCCAGCAACTTCTATGTGAGCTATATAAGGAATCTCAGCTAGACGTTCTTTGAATTTTAGCGAAACTTCTCTAGGGTTACTACCATCTTTTGCCGCAATAATCATTGCAAGGTTAGTTGAAATGTCACCGTTTAGCGGATCTTTCGGAATCTCCAGATTAGCCTGATCCCATATATCATCATCTTGACAAAGCTCGTAACCTATATTTTTTAGGTCTGTCCATAAGTCTTTAAAAATATTCATAAACCTGTACTTGCAAAATTTAAATTGTAAAACGACTGATACTGCTTGATGGCAAAACGGTCTGTCATACCAGCTATATAGTCTGCAATAATCGACATTTTAGATTCTATCTTATTTTCATTAATCATCGTTCTCCATCCGAATGGAAGTAGCTCAATATTTTCAACATATAGCTTAAATAAATCTCTAACTACATTCTGACTTTGAAGAGTTACCGATGCTACTCGATGGTGCTTATACACTTTTTTCATCAAAAAGTCTTTAATTAGTTTTACTTCATTAAAGGTTGAATCAGTAAATTCAACAAGTTGGCAATCAAGATCACGAATATCTAATTCGGTTTTAATTTTGTACTTTGCAATATTCGCACGAGTTTGAAAAAGCAGACTCTCAATCAAGTGATGTGTAAGCTTCCTACCAACTTCATATATTAATCGGTCATCACTGATATCAGGATATGTTTCCTTTACCTCATGAATATACCGATCAACAAATTGAATTTCTTGTAAATCTTTATATGTAATTATTTCAGCTCTAATACTATCTTCCAAATCATGACAAATATACGCTATATCATCTGATAGAGCAGCTACCTGAGACTCAGCTGACGAACGCTTAGATAGATCAAGTTTGTGCTTTCTATCATATTCAAAGATATATGCATAAGATTCACTTTCTTCAACTGGCCCATTATGTTTTACAATTCCTTCAAGCACTTCCCACGTAAGATTTAGACCGTCATAAGCAGCATATTTTTGTTCTAAATATGTTAGTATTTTGAACGAATGTGCGTTATGGGAAAACCCCCCAAAATCTTTCATACAAGCATTTAAAGCATCCTCACCAGCATGACCAAAAGGTGTATGCCCAAGATCGTGCGCAAGAGCAACCCCCTCTGCCAAATCTTCACATAACCCAAGCGCCTTTGACAAAGATCGTGCGATCGTAGAAACTTCTACCGAATGAGTCATACGATTACGATAATGATCTCCTTCATGATTCACAAAAACCTGAGTTTTATACTGTAATCTTTTAAAAGCATTTGCATGAATTATCCTGTCTCTATCTCTTTCAAATTCATTTCTATAAGGAGTTGGTCTCTCTGGATGCACTCTTCCCCTTGAATTTTCTGGCAAACAGGCGAAGCTTTTTAGCATATTAAATCTCTTGAAAATTTTAGCTCTAACTAATATATTGTTATATGTAAATCTTTTCAAACCAATTTTTGGATAACTCTAAATACCAAGTCCCATTATATTTGCTATGGAAATAAAAATAACTCCTAGCGCAGTAGCCAGAATTGCTGAGCTTATAGCTAAAGATAAGAATAAACAAGTTGCGTTAAGAGTGTCCGTCGATGGCGGCGGTTGCTCAGGATTTATGTACAATTATCAACTAGTTGGTTCTGTTAACAACGATGATTTTATACTAGAAAACAACGGTGTAAAAGTTGCAGTTGACCCTATTTCTCAGGAGTTTCTCGAAGGTTGCACAATAGAATTTATTCAAGAATTAGGCAGCAATTACTTTCAAATTACCAATCCGAAGGCTACAGCTAAATGCGGATGTGGTAACTCCTTTACTGTTTAGGGAGATACCCTACAAGTTAGTGTTGACATAAAAAAGGCGCACCTTTTGTATTGCTACTTACACGCCTTTTACTCTGAGAACACGAGCTAGATTTCCTGCAAAAAACTATTCTGATAATTCTAAAAAGCCATTAAATGGCTTAATTAATTTATTACGGAGTAATAATGACCCAACAGAATATAAGGGATTTAAATTCATCATAAACTCATTCCATAATTCTTGGTCTGATGATTTTGAACCAGTATCTTTTCGTACCGCTTCAAAAATTTCAAAAAAGGACTTGTTGCCAGTTTTTAAGTGAGCAAACAAAGATTTAGTATGGGGAAGAATAGCTAAATTAATACCCATTTCTCTTTTGTGGGAATCTTTCATTTGAACAGCAACATATTTATTCATTACATTGTTTCCACCCTTATCAATGACATCCATTATTTGTTGACATAAATTAGGGGTATCAAAAACAAATGGAACATTCTCCAAATCACTAAAATCTGCAATAGTGTTCTTTTGTTTGGAAATATAAATCTCATGGGTAATAATATTCCCTCCCATAATCTCACATATAGCTTGTTGTTCTCTTAAGGGTAAACTTTTAATTCTTTCTTTTGTAGACGAATCTTTGAAATAACTTTCTATATTTAAGCTCGCTCTACTATACGGTAAAATAAAATTCACAATATTCAATCCAGCATTCTCAACAAATTCATAAAGCTGAGGAATAGTATACGCTCTGTCTTGTGCGTGAAGAAAACGATCATACAGTTCATGATCGTCAAATGGCCCATTCATCAGATCCCCTCCTTTCTTATACCAGTTTGTTTGAGGGAGACTATTTATTACATCCCAAGCACTAATTACCTTTTCCTGACGATTTCCGATTCCTTTTCCAGTTCTACGTAATAATTCTTGCATTTGATAAACACCCGTTCTGCCATATTGGGCATAAACCATTATTGATCCACCAGCATCTTCTTTCATAACATCAGAAAGGATTTTTATGCCTAAATCTGGATTCTCAAGATGATGGAGTACACCGCAACAGTTAAAATAGTCGAACTTTCCGAGCTTCAACCTTGGTATATTGAGTATGCTATCCTCAATCCATGTAATGTTGGTAATACCATGATTAGCAGCCCTTTTTTTAGCAATATCCATGCTTTTTTTACTGAAATCTATATATACTACTTCTGACTTAGGGTATTCCATTAACTGCTTTGCCAACCACACCGTTGAATCGCCGGTCCCACCACCAGCGACAAGTACTCTATATCCTTTTTTAAAGTCCTGTTTTCCATTGTAAATATGATGATTAATATTACTGAGAAAACCTTCATTTGTCCTGATGATTCGTTTTTTATCATCATCAGGATTACGCAAAGGGTATGGATAATCTAAATAATGATCCTGAACTTGTTTTAGATCTTTTTCAAACCTTGGAGTTTTGGTTATTGTCATGGCAATTTATATGTTATATTAGCAAAATATAAGTTATTAGCGAATGTTGTTTTAGTAAGATTTTAGTAGGCATATTTTTACAAAAACACCTATACCCCTAAGTCAACGAGCATTTTTTTCTCAGAATTAATCTTTTCTTGTATATAATCAGTCAAGTCGCGTGCGTCAGAACTATAAGTACTAAGTTGCTCGGCACTTAAGCATTCTATAACCTTTACTTTAATGGTTCCTGGCCTTTTTAACCAAAATCCTTTAGGCCAGACTAAACCAGCATTATGAACAATCAAGACAACTGGTACTCTTGTATTCAAAGCCAGTTTAGCTGCGCTAGGCTTAAATTTCACACTGGAGTCTATTTTAACCGTTCCCCCTTCTGGAAATATAATAAGAGATAACCCAGCTTCAATTTTCTTACTACCCTCTTCTAAAATCTGCACAACAGAGCGACCATCACTACGATCAACAGCTATTGGCGACACACTTCTAAGCCCAAAACCAAATACTGGAATATCAAATAACTCTTTTTTTATTACCCAAGAATGTTCGGGAATTATTAACTGCATAAAGAAGTTTTCCCAGAAAGATTGGTGATTCGACAAAGCTATGTAAGGTTTTCCATCAATGGGAAGTTTTTCCCTACCAGTTACTTTAAATTTTATTCCACACACCAACCAAAGTAGATAAATAAATATATACGAAAAAAGCTCTGCCACTCTATAGCGCAAAGCATAAGAAATCGATGATAATTGCATAGGCATCCAAAATAGGATAAAAAACAATATCAATACCGCACTAATTATTGTATAAAAAGCAAGTACTCTAAATCGCCAAAACATATGAATGTTAAAAAGTTTGATTGGCTGACTATATAGTATTTTTAAAATTGGTAAAACTATAAATTTCTTCGATAACAGATAATTGTTTTTTGCAGTATTTTCGCAGGTGATATTATGACAAAAATTGCAGTTTCAGGGGTACAATCAACTGGGAAACTTCACCTTGGTAATTATCTAGGCTCAATTAAAAATTGGGTAAATATGCAAAAAGATTTTGAATGTTATTTTTTTCTTGCTGATTTGCATTCAATTACAATGGATCAAGACCCAACTGAATTAAGACAAAATGTTTTGAATTCTGCAGCTACTTATCTTGCTTGCGGACTTGATCCAAATAAATCTGCGTTATTCTTGCAATCTTCTGTTAAAGAACATTGTGAACTTGCATGGATCTTAAACTGCGTAACACCAATTGGGTGGCTTAAAAGGATGACACAATTTAAGGATAAGGCAGGTAGCAAACAAGATAATGCCAACACTGGACTATTCACCTACCCAGTTCTCATGGCAGCAGATATCTTACTATATAATGCAGACGTTGTTCCTGTTGGTGACGATCAAAAACAACACCTTGAACTTACCAGAGACATTGCCGGAGTGATTAATCGTAAATTTCAAAAAGAAATATTTAAAACTCCAGAACCTCTTATGCAAGGCACAGCAACAAGGGTTATGAGCCTGAAAGATGGCACTAAAAAAATGAGTAAATCCGACCCAAGCGATGCTTCAAGAATAAATATGACCGACAGCGCAGAAACTATTTTGACAAAAATCAGAAAATCAAAAACTGACAGTATTGAAAAAATAACTTATGATCAAGAACACAGGCCAGAAGTTGCCAATTTAATTAATATATTTGCCGCTTTGTCTGGCTCAAGTGTTGAAATTATATTAACTAACTATCAAAACAAAGGTTTTGCTGATTTTAAATCAGACTTGGCTGAACTTATCATCACTCATTTAAAGCCAATAAACATTGAGTATTCTAAGATAATTAAGGATAAAGAATATATACATAATTCGTTAAAAAATGGAGCAGAAAAAGCACGAAAAACAGCTTCTCAAACATGCACCAATATACTTAAACAGTTTGGATTATTGTAACCTTCACCTAAAACTTACTGATGAAGGTTACTGAAAAACTAGCTAAAGTCAAGGTGAGTAGACCGGAGGAGCTTCCCCTCCAGTCTCTCTCAGAACTGTACGTAAACCTCTCGATTTATACAGCTCCC
>NZ_JARJFB010000028.1:0-14307 GCF_034554655.1 Candidatus Megaera venefica | reverse complement strand
CTTCAGACACATCAAGATCTTGCTGCAAATATTCATAACCACAAAAATATTGCCAATAAATATTTTCCTTTAGCTCTTCCTCCGTAAACGAATCAGAACCGTTGTACATAGCTTGAAGCATTGATAGTGCTAGCATTACTCTATGATCTTTCTTATTTCTACCAAATTGCTTGATTTCAATGTTAGGCAATGCTCTGGCTTCAAGTTCAGACCAATTTACTAAATCCCTTAGTTTATATAACTTGTTTTTAGGATTTAGTTTTGTAGATAATTTCTCTTCAAATAACCTTTCTTGTTTTTGGAGAAAAGTAATATTTTCTATAGGCATAATTTTAAAATCCGTAAGCTTTATGCGGTAATTATACCATTTTCTTATGGATTTTGTAAGCTGTTTATGACATGAAACCCCTTGTTAATTCAGGCGGGGAGAGTTTTGACGGAGGGACTAATTAGTAATAAACCCATAAAAACTATCTAAGTTCTGGGTTTATTACTTTATTAATTTCTTCTAGCTACTATGTGAATGATCGCCAGTTAGACTAGTTTCACCTGATTCTTTATGCCCAAAGCAATCATCAATTACATTATCCATAAAATAGTAAGTTGTGCCTCCAGCTGCTGTACCAACAACAGCTACAGCCGCCATACCAACTGCACAGCCCTCAGTGGCTACACAACCCACCCCACCAAACCAAGCCATAGTATACAACATTGCTCCAAAACCTGCCCCCGCACCAAGACACATACCTAAAGCAGTAGGAGCGGCTAATCCCACACCAATTGTAATAACAACTTTTACCACTGTAGCAATAGCTTTTCCACCCGAAACTATTTTCTCCTCTGTTGTTTTTGTTTTCATACTACTATTTACCTCTAAAAAATTAAACAAACCTTACAAATTAATAGTTTGTATCATTATTATAAAGTAATCAATAATTTTCCACTATAAATTGCAGATTAGTCGTAGCAAAACAATAATTAGGTGCAAGTAGTTGATTAATATAATTGGTACTTTTAGATTTAATATTAAAGTGTATTTGCGCTTAACACGCCATTACTCTTAGTCTTATGGAGATTTTTGCCTATATTTAGAAGTACCTATAAACTACTGAATACCTTTTGTTGTAGAATATTCAAAGTGCAACGCTTTACCATCAAATACTCTGGTATAAGCATGGTGAAGGCTTGCTGCAGCTTCGGCAAAGCCAGTCAAAATTAATTTTAACTTACCATCATATGTGGCTATATCTCCCACCGCATAAATACCAGAAATATTGGTCTCAAAATGTGGGTAATCGGCTTTAATATGATGATTTTTAACATTAAGGCCAAACTCAAGCAATGGACCTAAATTCTGCGCAAGGCCAAAAAACGGCAATAAAATATCTGCTTTAATATTTTTTTTATTCATGTCTAAATCAGCTACAATCACTTCTCTTAATATGCCATTGTCGCCTACTAGTTCGTCAAGTTGGCAGTCTGTAACTAGCTTAATTTTAGACTGAACACTGAGTTCTTGTAGTTTTTGGATACTGGCTGGCGCCGCCCTGAATTTTGGCCTTCTATGTACTAAAGTCACATCAGCAATAGCCGATAGTGATATCGCCCAATCAACAGCTGAATCTCCTCCTCCAGCAATAACAATCTTCTTACCAGCAAACTCTTCTCGCTTAGTTACCAAATAAAAAACTGACTTTCCTTCGTAAGATTCAATATCTGCTAGCGGTGGTCTATTAGGACCAAATGATCCTGCACCAGCTGCAATTAATAGGGCCTTTGCTCTAATTGTATCACCTTTTGAGGTACTAAGCACAAAGTCATTTTCATTCTTAACTAAACTGATAACTTGCCTAGAAAGTAAATATATTGGCTGGAATGGGTTTGATTGCTGCAATAGCTTATCAATTAAGTCTTGAGCCAATATTTCCGGATAAGCTGGTATATCATATATTGGTTTTTCTGGATATAGCGCGCTACACTGCCCTCCAGGAACGTCCAAAGCATCTATAATGCAGGATTTCATTCCTAACATTCCTGCTTGGAAAGCACTAAAAATACCAACTGGACCAGCTCCAATAATTGCAACATCTGTTTGCATTATAAACCCCTATACAACGAAAAAAGCCTATCTTACAGCAAATAAGATAGGCTTTCCATAACATTTAAAATAGTTTTTTCTTATACCGTTTGTGACAGATGCTTATTTTCATGCACTCCACCATGATTATCTTCATAATCTTTTAGCATATATCCACGCCCCCAGACTGTTTCGATATAATTCATACCACCTGAAGCCTTCGCAAGTTTTTTACGCAACTTACAAACGAATACATCGATAATCTTAATCTCTGGCTCATCCATACTGCTGTATAAATGATTTAAGAACATTTCTTTGGTAAGAACTGTCCCCTTACGCATGGCAAGAAGCTCTAGTATTGCATATTCTTTATTAGTTAGGTGCACTTGTTGACTATCAACTTCGACAGTCCTAGTATCTAAATTTATGGCGACTTTATCGAATCTCACTACAGATTCTGAATGACCTTTAGAGCGACGAACAATTGCCTGTATTCTTGCAATTAATTCTCCTCTATTAAAAGGTTTGGTTAAATAATCATCTGCACCAAATCCTAAACCTTTTATTTTTTGATCTACAGAAGTAAGACCAGATAAAATCAATATTGGAGTCTTAACTTTTGCAGAACGCAAACGAAGTAAAACTTCATAACCATCTATATCAGGAAGCATAAGATCTAAAAGGATTATATCATAATCATAAATCTTGCCAATCTCAATTCCGTCAGAGCCAACCTCTGCTGTATCGCAAATTATACCCTCTGCAGCAAGCGCCAGTTCTATTGATCTGGCTGTTGAAGCATCGTCTTCAATAAGTAGTACTCTCATTACTATATTTATCTCCTTAACAAATTTTTACTTTTAAATAATCTCACTATATTCACTAAAAATCAAGCATTTCTTACATAATTATTAATTATCTCAATTTATAGTACAAATAAATCGGCTTACAAGGAAATTTTTCCTCCAACAATCACTATATCCCCCTTGCTTTTATCATTTTTAATTACCCCTGTCTCAATATATCTGCCTTTAGCTTGGAAACGAGTAAATTGTGCATACGCTTTAATCCCCTTTCCAATCAAAGATTCAACCCCAAGGCTTGTTGCATCAAACTTATTTTTTTTATGGTCACTGTGAAAATGATTTAAGCTGATTGAGTATTTACCCTCAAGAAAGTTATATCTTGTTCCAACAGAGTGGATGTTAGTCTCCGTACCAAAGATATCAACAGTGGAATTGGATAAACTTTTATTATAATTCATAAATGAACCAGCAACACTAAACTGACCGTACGTGATCTGAGCTCCTAAATTATAAGCACTTAAATCTTTAAATTTTATATTCGCCCTAGTGTTATTAGACTTATTAAAAGCAACTGGCTTACCTCTTTCTCCCGTTAGTGCCACTTTTGCTGACAATTGGTCTGAAAATTTACCATTGTATGTAACGCCGTACGAGACACCATCTTTTATAGAAAATTTATAAGGATAAGCACTTAATACCGCATATAAATTGGGTTTATCTGGGTAAATATCATCATGCCCCGCATTAGAACTATCTGGCGAATATGAAGCGGCCAATTGAAATTTATGATCCTCAGCGCCAAACTTAGGAGTATAATATGATACCTTTCTTGAATAATCTGAAAGCATACTAGTACGTGTCTTGGCATCCAAAAAACTACTTAAATTTGTTACATAAGGAACTTGTGCACTATTATCCTTTGTTGGAGAGGAAACTATAAATGCGTCCCAACCATTGCCACCAGCACAAGCAACACTATATCCCGTGATGATCATTTTTGCTCCAGCAGTCTTATCTGAGCCAGCTTCAATCTTACCATATTCAGATTCAGTATAGATAGCAAATGGCACACCTCTATCATTCCTAGTAGTTTGCTGTAAACCTATCTTAGTACCATATTTCCATCCGCTTTCTGCAACAAGCTGATAATCTACTAGAAAATTCCCAGATGAATAAAGTCCGCGATTTTTGTTATGCACAGAGAATTTTCTCTGTGTAGCATCCCCACTTGTCTTGTAATGAATGCCTTGAACATCGATTACAGCACCAATCTTAACTTGGCTCTCCATGGCAGAAGAACTAGATATTCCCCAAAACAAAATACCAACGCCGGCTAAAATATTTTTTTTAATGCTTTTTTTCATTATCGTATAGAACTCCATCTTGCATCATTTTCTTACTATATAGAACACCAAAATCAACTGGATCGATCATCAATGGCTGAAAACCACCATCCTGCGTTGCATCTGCAATAATCTTTCTCGCATATGGAAAAATTATCGACGGACAGTGAACTGCTAATAACATTTGAATTTGTTCTTCAGGAATATTTATCAAGTTAAAAACTCCTGCATATTTGAGATCGACTACAAAAAGTGTTTTTTGGTTGGACAATGCTTTAGCACTTATAGAAATCTCTACTTCGTAATAATCTTCTTCTGGAAGTTTTTGAATATTCAGGTCTAATGCTAAATCAATTTGAGGAGATTTGTCCATACTAGCAAGACTTCCTGGAGCACCTGGATTTTCAAATGAAAAATCTTTAATATATTGTGCGTTAACTGCGATGTGCGGCATTCCGCCTTCTTCGTTAGAATGGTTTTGCATAAAAACTCCTCTTTATTAATTTTTTGTTATATTCTAGGTAACGTTACACCAGTTTGATGCATATATTTCCCAGCACGGTCAGAATACGTAGTTCTGCATTGCTCATTACCCTTTAAAAATAAAAACTGACACGCGCCTTCCTTTGCATATATCTTAGCTGGCAATGGAGTTGTATTAGAAAATTCTAATGTCACATGACCTTCCCAACCTGGTTCAAGAGGGGTTACGTTCACAATAATACCACATCTGGCATAAGTTGATTTTCCAACGCAGATGACCAGTACATCCTTTGGAATTTTAAAATACTCAACTGTTCTGGCAAGAGCAAAACTATTAGGCGGAATAATACATACATCAGTTTCTTTATGAACTAAACTATCATTATCAAAATTTTTAGGATCCACTATAGCAGTATTGATATTTGTAAAAATTTTAAACTCGTTAGATACCCTTGCATCATAACCATAAGAAGATACCCCATAAGAAATTATCTTGCCCGAAGCATCAGATTTTACTTGGGTTTCAATAAAAGGAGAAATCATATCTTCATCATCATATTTATCAATTATCCATTTGTCAGACATCACAGCCATAGAATAAGCATCCCTAAAAAATATTGGTTTATAGCTAAGCTACTAATTTTTATTAGCACAATACCCTAATTGACCTAATGTGCAATCAGAACTTATAGATCGGTACTAAATATAAAAATATTTTATCTCCTAGCTATTTCAAACGTTAAAATTCATCTAACAAACCTATATTTGCAAAAAATTACGTGATATATTTAACACTTTTTGCTGCGCTTAAATGTAATAAACTACAGCCTTATATCAAAAGCGCCTTGAATTAACGCGCAGTTGCAGCTACAATTTTTGCTAAATGCATAACTTAAATATAAAGTTTTTTGAAGAAACAACTTATGGGTTTTAACAAGTATAGATTAATCGGTAAATTTTGATGAAAATAAAAAAAATTATAGCAACCGTAGGACTGGTTTCGCTACTCGTATCCTCGGCAATGGCAGAGGATGTGAGCGCAAACAAAACTCCTGTTGTATCTGACTTAGAATTAAAACTTTCTGGATACGCTAGTTTTCAAGCTGGTATAAGGAATCAATCCAAATTAACTGGTGATGAAAAAAATGTATCAAGCAACAGAAAGGGTTTTGCCTTTTACAACGATGCAGCCCTGACCGCTGATGCATCGAAAGAAGTAAACGATGTAACTTATGGCGGCAAAATAGTTTTGGTCCCTACAGCAAAAAGAAAGGGAAGCCCCGATTATAATGGGTCACACATATATCTGGTAAGTGAATTTGGTAAAATAGAAGCTGGTTCACCGATTTCTCCTTCGGGTCAAATGATGATTGATGGAAGTACAATTGCAGCAGCAACTTTTGATGATTGGGCTAGATATGTCGACTTCTCAACTGAACATTTAATGCAAGGATCAAAAGTTCAACCTTCATTTTCTACATTTGCTGAGTTTTTCTTAGATAGCAAGCTAACAACAACACTTGACAGCAGAACATATAGTAGCGAGCCAGCAAGATCAGTTGCATACTATACTCCAAAGTTTGAACTTGGCTCGTCTACAAAATTACAAGTAGGTGTATCTTACACGCCTGATTCCAGCAATACTGGTGCTGACAACCCTACTACTAACTCTAGTGGAGTGGACACTAGAAAAGTTGAAACTGGTGGTATCGACAAATTCACAATAGATCGTTCTGTTAAAGACGCTCTTTCTGGTGGCGTGAGCTTAGAACAAAATTTTGCCGACGGTGTTGATGCAAAACTTGCAGTAACTGGAGAATACGGAAAGTCAGCTGGTAGTGCAAAGAAATTTGCAACTCCAAACGACACTAACCCAACAATATTTAAACTTAGCAACCTAAGAACATTTAATATAGGCGCCATATTAAATGTTGGAAATTTTTCATACGCAGGATCTTTTGGAAGCCTAGGCAAAAGCTTAACTACCGCTGAATTTCATAAGGCCGGCCGTAAAACTGATTACTATTCTGGAACGGTAGCTTATAAGCAAGGTCCTTTTGCTGCCTCAGTATCTTACTTTAAGTCTGATCAGTTTAAGAATACAGTTGATGCAGTCTCAGTTGGTACTAATTACCTTCTTGCTCCTGGGTTTAAACCATACGCTGAAATCTCTAGCTTTATTTTGAAAGGAAGGCCAGAATTTAGACCAGATCTTTCTAAGAAAAAAACTCGTGGTACAGTTGCTCTTATAGGTGCAAAACTAAGCCTATAACGAGAACCATAATTGGAATATTAATGTTATTGCCGGTTCAAAAATCATTTGAACCGGCTTTTTTATTCCCCTAGCAAAGTCATCCTGAACTTGATTTAGATCTCATGAGTCAGAAGCAGATCCTGAATCAAGTTCAGGATGACCCTTTAAGTACAACTTGTTTTCCTATGCCGGCATTTTCCCAATTGTCGCCAGGCACACCGGTATTTTGTCACCTAATCCAATGTATGTTACTATAGACTTTAACTGTGAACTCCAGCTAAGGAGTAACAATCTCTGTAAAGTAATTAACTATTTTATTTACATTGGCTACACAACTTGTTATACCATACCATATACTTGCAAGACACCATTGTGTGTTTTGTTATCCAAAACTTAGTATTATATCAATTTGGATTAGGTGCACGGTGCGAGAAGTCGGAACCTATATACAATAGGAGAGCGACGAGTAACAACGCATATAATTCAAAGTGACGGACTATAGTTATTTGTTGTATTTGAATAAATGTTAACCACCATAATAATGATTAGATCCAAATTTACAGATAGATTTATAAGATTCTTAGCATTAAAATCTTTTGTGCTTATCATAGCATTAATATCTTATACTCAAACCTTTGCAGAAGAATTAGATATTTCAGATATAGAAAAAGCACTTAGCGCTGAACTTAAAGTTGAACCAGATAAATCCCTAATAGTTGAGTCTGACCCATCTAACGCTAAAGTCAGCACAGTAAAGCCTCTAGAGGATAAGAAAATAACTAGTGGTGAGATCGGCACAGAACAAAAAAATTCCACACTGACTAATTCAATAGGCGAGAACCCCTTTCCTGAAAAAATTGAACCTTTGCCACAAGCAGATAAGGGAAAATTAATTATTTTAAACAAAATTACAACTAAATCCACTGAGCATGTATTAAAAATCGGTGAGGTAAAGTTTTTTGGTAACTTGTCGATTGAACTACATAAATGTATCAAAGCTACTGACCCATACAATTCAAATAATTGGATGTTATTAACTATATTTGATAATAAGATTGAAGAAGAAAATCTTTCAGTTTTTCATGGGTGGGTGCTCTCATCAAACCCATCATTATCTACGCTTGAACATCCAGTATACGAAGTTATTCCTTTAGACTGCCTAGTCAGCGATAAGAAGTAGTTTTATGCAACAATCACTTCAATCTCTACTTGCGATTATTCCAATAAGTGGGCTTATTGCCGGATTATCTCTTGGTATTACAATTCCATTATTTTTAGCTACATCACTGTATTTAATAAAGAACCAAGTAAAAATTCATTTTGTTAAGTTCAGAATTGAGATAATTTTTTTTACTTTGCTATGTATCAGCAGCGTATGGTCTACTAAACCACTAGCAAGCTTAATGTCTTTCCTCGCGGTACTTTCTATCTCAGTAGTTATATATATTTTGATTACCAATGTTGATTTATTAATAAACAAACTAAGAATAAAAGATATAAACTTAACAATTGGCCTAGTTGGAGCACTTCTCTTATTTTATATTGAGCTAATAAGTAACGGTTTTATCAGCACCTTATTCAGAAAAACTTTTCAAACTAAAGATAGCTATGATTTCTATTTACATTATTTGGATAGAGGATGCGCCCTACTTGCCTTATTTACATGGGTAGTGATTGCTTCATTGATAGGAAGTAAAAAAAATATACAGGCAGTTGTTGTTTATTTCGTTGTGTTATTTACTCTTGGAATATCTGATAATTTGGCTGCTTTTATCTCCTTTTTTGTTGGAGGAATAGTATTTTTGGTAACTAGGTATCGCTTCTTTGCAAATCCCAAATTACTATCATCTTTACTAATTTTATTCACTTTTATTTTTATAAGTATTATAGCGCTAACAAATCCACATACACTTGTAGAGAAAGCAGAGTTTTTACCAATTTCTGCTAAACACAGATTATTCATTTGGGATCATTCGATACAAAAAATAGCTCAAAAACCTTTTATTGGATGGGGTCATGGTGCATCAAGGAATTTTGAGAACGCTGATGAAGGTTTTATCGAGTATGAAGGACAAAAATTATCTCTTTTTCCAACTCACCCACATAATAACATAATACAAATCTTGCTTGAAAACGGGACTATAGGATTAATAATTTATTTAATGCTTTTATGTAAGTATTTGTTTTGCTGGAATAACGTATTTTTACAGCATCAATCAAAACAACTGAGAAACATTAGGTCTACCGGTTTTGCCTGCTTCTGGAGTTGTTTAATTATATCGATGATTTCATTTAATATGTGGCAGAATTGGTTTCTATGCAGTTACCTATGGATAGCTCTAATGCTTTACTTTGTGGCAAGACAAGTGATTTTATATGCACTTCAGGATAAACGGTGATCTATAACGATCATGTTACCATCCAGCGCTTGGCTTCAAAACTATCTAGCTCTCCATTAATTTAACCTGAGTTTAGTATAAGAAACGACGGCAATTATGATTGAGTCGGTCACAACAGAGTACGGCGCCGTACACGCGTGAGGTCTGATACAAGAGCGGAGACGAACAATCGTCAGCGAATGTAGAGTTACAAGAGGTCTATTATATAAGCTCAAGAGCGGCCTCTTCAAGGACATTAATCTGATCACGAAGTTTTGCCGCTTCCTCAAATTCAAGATTTCTTGCCGCTAACTTCATTTCTTTACGTAAATTCTCTATGTATTTTGCCAGCTTTACTGGGTCAGAGATAGTATTCTTTGCCTCTTTCTTGCCTATTTTTTCTTCAACTTTTTGCAATTCTTCAAGAGCATGAATTCTTGTTGAGATAGTCGTTGGAGTGATGCCATGCTTTATATTATATTCGGTTTGAGCTTTTCTTCGTCTCTCTGTCTCAGACAAAGCTTTTTCCAAAGATTTAGTCATTTTATCAGCGTATAGCAGCACCCTACCCTCACTATTTCTTGCAGCTCTGCCTATAGTTTGTATGAGGGATGTTTCTGAACGAAGAAAACCTTCTTTATCAGCATCAAGAATTGCAACAAGTGCGCATTCTGGGATATCTAACCCCTCTCTCAGCAAGTTAACTCCAACAATAACATCAATTTCACCAAGGCGTAGGCTCCTGATTATCTCTATTCTCTCTAGAGTTTGTATCGCTGAATGTAGGTAAGATACTTTTTGACCAAGCTCTGATAAATAATTGGTCAAGTCTTCCGACATTTTTTTTGTTAATGTCGTTACGAGAACGCGAAAGCCCCGCTCAACTGTCTTTTTTATCTCTCCGATTAAATCTTCCACCTGGGTTGAAGCTGGCCTGACGACGCATACCGGGTCAAGCAAGCCAGTTGGCCTAATAATCAGCTCAACTATTTCTCCTCCAGTTTGCTCAAGTTCAAAAGGCGCTGGAGTGGCTGAAACAAATATAGTTTGTGGCCTTAAATTTAGCCATTCTTCAAACTTAAGAGGCCTGTTATCAAGAGCAGATGGCAACCTAAAGCCATATTCTACAAGCGAGGTTTTCCTAGCTCTATCACCATTATACATAGCTCTAACTTGCGGTACCATTACATGAGACTCATCAACAAACAGCAAAGCATCTTTGGGTAAATATTCAAATAACGTTGGTGGTGGCATACCTGGAGCACGACCGGTTAAAAACCTTGAGTAGTTTTCAATACCTTTGCACGATCCAGTTGCTTGCAACATCTCCAGATCATATTGGGTACGCTGATTTAACCTTGACGCTTCTAAAAGCTTATCACTTTCTTTTAAGAAAGTTAAATGTTCCTCTAGCTCGTTCTGAATTCCAATAATAGCTTTTTTTATAATCGCTTCAGGTGTAACAAAGTGCGAATTAGCATAAAGCGTTACATTATCGAATTTTCGAAATTTTTCTCCAGTTAACGGATCAAATTCACTTATATACTCCAGTTCATCACCAAAAAACGATAATCTCCAAGCCCTTGTTGCATAATGTGAAGGAAAAATGTCGATATTCTCTCCCACAACACGGAATGCCCCTCTTTCAAAGGCTATATCATTACGTTCATACTGCAAATCTACAAGTTGACTAAGAAAATCTTTCCTTTTATATTCATTGCCAGCTTGAAGCTTAAGCGTCATTGCATAGTATAACTCAGGCGACCCAAGACCATAAATACATGAAACGGAAGAAACTACTATCACATCTCTCCTCTCCATTAATGATCTAGTAGCCGAGTGTCTTAGTAAATCAATTTGTTCATTAATAGATGAATCTTTTTCAATGAATGTATCGGTTCTTGGAATATATGCTTCAGGCTGATAGTAATCATAGTAAGATACAAAATACTCTACAGCATTATCAGGGAACAGTTCTTTCATCTCTGAATAAAGCTGTGCGGCCAAAGTCTTATTATGAGCCATAATGAGTGCCGGACGGCCTGTTTTCTCAATAACATTAGCCATAGTAAATGTCTTACCTGAACCTGTAATGCCAAGAAGCATTTGAGATTTCTCTCCTGCTTCAAGACCAGCTAACAGCTTGTTGATAGCTTTTGGCTGATCTCCACTTGGTTGGTATTCTGATTTTATTTTAAAACCACCCGTTGAACCCATTGACAATTACTTACACTGATTTAAAATATCTTGTAAGTGCTATTATAACTTTTTAGGCAATAATAACTATGAAAAAAATTACAATTTATACAACAAGCGTTTGTCCATACTGCGTACGTGCAAAGGCACTGTTTGACCGCAAGAGCCTAAAATATGAAGAGGTTAATGTTGAAGATCAACAAGAACGAGACAAAATGATCGAAAAAGCTGGCGGAAGAAGAACGGTTCCACAGATTTTCATTGGATCCGTCCATGTTGGAGGCTGCGATGATCTTTACGCGCTTGAGAAAGAAGGTAAGTTAGATAAAATTTTAAATTAATTAGAGAAAATATATGAACTCGTTGTGGATTTTAGAATAAACATTATTGATCCAGGACCTGATGGCTATATTAACCTGAGTTTATTGTTAAGAGTAAATATTTTTAGAAAAATTAGAACGAAAGTCTGTCATCCTGAGTCAAGCTCAGGATGAATTTACCACGTTGCACAAGTGCTTCTTGCCATAAAAAAAGCTGATTCAACCGTAATCACCGTCATTTTTTATACCAAACTGAGGTTATATTAGTCTCAATCAGAGGCAACATAGTCAATCTTGGGCTTAATTTGGGATGTCTCCATATCTCAATCTCGGTATAACTATTTCTGCATATTCAAGTTACTGCTTGAAAAAATTTTCAGACTGTGTATCATAACAACCTGAAATATAAATAATACCCAAAATGAGGTCAAGTTCATGGCTAGAGTAACTGTTGAGGATTGCATTGAACAGGTTCCTAATAGATTTGAATTAGTAGTTCTTACATCAGAAAGAGCTAGAAATATTTCCTCTGGAGCGCCTTTAACAATTGAACGTAACAATGACAAAAATCCAGTTATAGCTCTAAGAGAAATCGCAGCCGGAAACATTGACATAGAAAAATTAAGGGACTCCCAAATAGCTAACCTGCAAAAAAATAACAAGCTAGATGATATTACAGATGAAAATCTGTACGCTGAAAACCAAGAAGCTGTTGGTCTTGAAGCGGATTATAGTGAAGCAGAAGAAAGTACTATTTTTTCTCCAGATGACGAAATTGGCTTTGAAATCGATCTTGATTTCAGCGATGAAATCGACATCACAGAAGAGGATAAGTAGTAACACTTATGCGCGGGCCGAAGCGTACCCCTACCCTGAACATATAATAAAAAATATAAACAATAATTTACACCATTTATTTACTCTTTCTTCTAGTAGACAAGTTAACGACAAACTTATCCTAGAATGATCCATAAGAAATATATTAAAGAAGTTATAAAAATTAGCATAAACGTATAAGGCAATACAAATTGGGTTTTGGTAATTCTACCTGGCGCTTTCGCCTCATTCAACCGTTCTGTTATATGTTTAATAAAAGTTGCGTCTTGCTCCTTCTCCGAGATAATAAGAAACTTGTCTATTTCCTGTAGGCAGATCAATATACGTTTAAATTCAATCACCACGTGGTTGAAAGCACAAATCCAACTAAAGACGGCGCTAACAACGACAATTTAACTATATAAAATTCTGGCTGTGTGTACGACTCATTTACTTTATTAATAACTGGCGTAACAGCAATTATCGCTGAAAACAAAGATATATAATAACTGTTAATATTATCTCTTCTATCTTCTTGATGCTGCTTATGTTGTATGGCAAGTTCATATAATTTAGCCTGAGTAATTGCTTCTATTTTTATATAACATCCTTAAAGATTAGTATTAACTTATAGTATAATTGGCAACAAGGCGTTTTACAACGCATAGTTTACAACGTTAAGTTGCGTTTTGCATTCAATCATTTTAAAGTCAACTTGAGTAAAAAAAGAAAAAATAGCTTTCATTTGAAACTAAAATTAAATGTTAAATACCGCTTTAACCCTATACTACCAGAGGATTTGTTGAAAAAATTATTATAACAGTTTATATGTTAGTAAATTAGCTTGAATTAAGAAATATTTTATAGCATAATTAAACTGTAAGTAAGTGTATAATTTAATTATTTCAAGGAGAAAATTATGTTATTTAGAAAAACAAGTAAGTTTGTTCTTTCACTAATCATTGTAATAACAGCTATCTTTGGTTGTTTTGCAGCTTTTGCTGATTATACAGAAGATGCCTCAATAACAGCAGAAGTAAAAGCTCGATTACTAAATGAGCCAGACATTCCACGCAATATAAGCGTATCAACAAAAGATGATGTAGTAATACTTAAAGGTACCGTCGATACATCTTTACAAGCTCATCAAGCAATTGAAGTTGCTTCTAGCGTTGACAAAGTAGGGGATGTCGTTGACACCCAGCTTAAAGTTAAAGGAAGCGAATCATTAATGACAGATGCACTAATTACGGCAAAGGTTAAGGGCAAAATTAGACATTTGTACACAAGCAGAAAAATAGCACATGGATACCAGCTTCACGTAGAAACCACAAATCAAATAACGCATATATTTGGAAATGTGGCAAGAGAAGCCGACATAGATACAGTAGTAGCTGCAGCTAAAGAGGTAAAAGGAGTTAAATCTGTTAAAACTAATATCAGCACAAGCCACCCTTAATTAGCAAAACATTATTATACAAAGCAGACAAAATGACCACCCATACATAGGGCGGTTTTGTACAAAAATTTATCAGGAGTTTATTTGGAATTATGAGACTTTCCATCTATTTGTGTAAATTCGATTATAGGCACTTAAATTCTCCCTTCGAATTTGATCATAAAATGAGCCATAG
>NZ_JARJFB010000027.1:0-14314 GCF_034554655.1 Candidatus Megaera venefica | reverse complement strand
CTATGGCTCATTTTATGATCAAATTCGAAGGGAGAATTTAAGTGCCTATAATCGAATTTACACAAATAGATGGAAAGTCTCAGAAAAGTAGATCGAGATAGTAGTCCTCACCCTCAAGTTCAATATGATATTGATTGCCAATAAAGGCAAAACCCTGCCCAAGTTCAAGTAGGAATTTCCTGATATGATCTATAAGCTTTCCTTCTAACTCACGCTCATGAATCTTTCCTTGAATATCGAGAAATTCTAAATTATATGGATCTTTAATTATACTTTGCGCTAGGTCTGATTGAGCTGCCGGCAAAGTACTCTTGAAATTGTTTATGCTCTTACCATCTCTTGCGTACAAATTACTTTGGATCTGTATGCTAAGAACATTACGTGACCAACCATTTTCTATAGTTTTTTGTATGTACCAAATTCGCTGCTTAGGATCGGAAATTTTGTCTAAAATGGTACATGTATGAAACCATGGAATTAGCGCAGCAGTCTGCTGCGTAAATTCAAAGTCGGTAAATTCTCGTGCAAAAGTCTGCATATATACAAGGTTTCTAGCACTTAATCCTTTCATTTCAGGAAACTCCTTACGCAAATCATTTGAGATGCTCTCAATAACCTTAGTTCCCCAACCCTCATTATCTTGACGCTCAAGTATTTGACTACCTATACGCCAATAAAGAGAAATCATTTCTTTGTTTACGGATAAATGCGCCCTTATTCGCGCCTGACTGATTTCCGTCTTAAGCGTTTGTATTAGTGCTGCGTAATTATTATTATCTAGTTCTTTTGTCATATTCTTTTTCTACCTTCTTTTAAGTTATTGCATATTATGCAACAACTACCCTTTTTAATCCAATTTATCAGTTTCATTACTAGCAAAATGAACGTTTGACTCACCCATCATCTGAGATGTTTGATAGGAGATATTCAAAATACTCTGGGCAAAATTATAACTAAATTGTAATACTGAGTTTGATAAGTTTTACCATCTAATCCAGTATGTGCAAAATTTGCACATACTGAGGTCTCTAACTCTTCTTCTTTTAAAATATTGCTTATATGTTTTGTAATAACGCTTCTCTCTTTATCAAATAACTTCGCAATCTGCGCTTGTGTTAAACACGTCGTTTCATCACTCAGTTTTACACTTACTTCAATATCACCAGATTCATTCTTAAATATCGCTACTTGATTTTCTAATTCGCTTCTTACTTCTACCATCGCTAATACCTATATCTTAAATTTCTAGATTACTGACTTATACATACTAGATAGATTATTATTTTTCTCCAACCAACAATTCCCTGCCAAGCTTTGCCCAACGTTCTTTCACGGCAGGCTTTTCTTGCATAGCGCGCTTGCAATCAAGTAACATTCCGTAGAGCACATAAGCCTCTGCTGGATGCATATGATCAAGCTCAGCCTTTACCAACAACCCGCCTAGCTGTATTTTCTTTCTGGCATCCTCCTTTCTATCCATGAGCTTTCTCCTCTTTAACTGCAACTGATTGTAAAGTAGTGTTCGTATTGCTCGACTTAGAACCACCCCGTAACTTGTTACTGTGTAATTTGTTACTGGGTAGCTTACTACTGGGTATTTTAGTTTGCCCTAGCTGCATCAGCTCTATAAGTAAGCCAGACGCAGCATTTGCTGGATTATTTGCATATATAGCAAGACCAGCAAGCAATCTGTTATCCAAAGTTAGGCCACCATTTGATTGCAATACATTGACAATTTCTTCTATGCGTAGAGGCAACAATCTTGCCTTTTCTTCCTCTAATGCCTTGATCTTCTCTAATATTCTTGACGTATCTTTACTCATGAGTTACCCCTTGTTTTTCTACTATGTATTTTTGTTTATATTCAACTCCCGCCTCATAATTGCCCCCGTACTTTGTAATAGCACCCAAGAGCAGCAATATAATAAATATCAACATCATTAAAATGCTGATTGGCTTTTGGACATATAGGAAGCCATACAGCACTTGAGATAACATTACTTTAATTTGTTTTTTCATTACTTTTCCGATAAAAAAGGTTGAATTTCATCTGGTTTTACAAGGCTTTTAAATAATTCCTTAGATACTAAATACACTTCTTCGTTCTCATCTGGCGGTAATTGGATTTTTACAGCACTTCCCGAAAGAACAGCACTTGCTATATATGTATCGACATGCCGCAGAAAGAAAGATTTAGGCACGCTACTTAGTGTTTTATCTATTTATTAAAAATCCTCATATATGTAATCTCCATTTTGCTGATACAATTAATCTGTTTATTCATTATGCTTGCTATTAAAAAATATCTTTCGATTTTCTTTTATATTTGCCTCTTTTCTTCTAATGCATATGCTGCAGATAAATTAGACAATTTTCTCATAACTTTTACCAAAGAGCATTGGATTGCTTTATTAATATTTATCCCCAGCGCAATTCTTGGTATAGAATTAGCAATACAAACCAAAATAACTTTTGTTTCAATAAGCCTCGCTATTCTCTCAGTAATGTACCTTTTATATACCTTGCTTTTCTCTTAAACTTAGGTGCTTCTCCAAAAAATACATACATCTTCTAGTACCACGCACTGTGCAACTATTTCCTAGGTCTTCAACCAGATATTTTTCGTCATCTAAGATTAAATATTTTGTGCCAAATATATATCTTTCACCAATTTTGCTTTGTAACTCCAGTCCTGCTTCATACATCTCTTTTACCAGCTGATCAAAGTTTCCTTCATATACCTTCTCTATACTCTTCAACCGCCTGCTCAAAAACGGCAGTAAGTTATGAATAGCACAGCCAGCATGAACCAGAAAATAACATATCAGAAGACCTAAAAGCGAAATCACCTTGCTCTCTTGAGGCAACACTATCAGGAGCAATACAAATAGCCAAAGTCCTGTCACGCTTGCACGGTCATATAACTGACTCTTATTAAAAATAGATAATTTGTCTTTCATCCTAACGCTCCTGTGTTTTTGTAGCTTCATTCGCAATAAGCAAAATGTTCTTCAGCAGAAGCAGGAAGCAAAATGTAGCCAAAGGCTTTAGTGCCAATTCACCAACTAACCCTGAGGCAAATAACGTTTTTGACATTAAGACAGATGCAAGTGAAAGCAAGTAACAACAGACCCCAAGTCCTATAATAAGCTTTGAGTGCGAACTTTGTTTAAGAACGCCTAATACTATGGCCGCTAATCCCATTAGCTTGGCATATTCATTAATAGCTATTGCCATATCAAAGTTACTATTGGCCGAATAGGGAAATATTGCTCCCCCAAACACCCATAGAATGATTGTCATTAGAACCAAACTCCAATTATATGGCGTGTTCATAATTTTGTTAGCAATGCAACAGATGGTATCTTCTAATTTTGTAGTTTGTTTTAATTCCGTATCTTGCATAATATTCTCCTCTTAGTTTGTTAGATTAATTTCATCAATACGTATTTTTAGCCCTTCTTGCGACGCTATTGCCGGGCTATGTTTAATGCCGAATCTCGTTGTTAGCTCGCCGCTTTGATCAAAATATACTTTGTCCTCGTGTTTTTGACCAAGTATCTCCTTGAGCTTAAATACACTCCCACCAACTAAGATAATTCTGTCTTCTACAGGCTCTTTCTGCTCAGGCAGCGGATTATTTAGTTGCTCTTGTAGCCACTCCACTTGTGTTGCTTCTCTACTATCAATAAAAAATAATCGTCTGTTTAAATCCATATGTTCTAAAGGATTTACCCTTGTCCCTGCCTTATGTAATACTTTGCCACACGGTAACACTGCATCATCATCTAACGTATATGTGGGATCAAAATAAAATGTTCTGTTTTTGCCTGCTCCAGTTATGCCAATTACTGGAACTGGATTCTCTACCCTATCTATAGCTATTTTTTGCATCTTCTCTCTTTCTGCCTCCATATCTATTTCTGCTAGTTTGCGTTTCATCATCTGTGTAAAAGCTTCTTCCTCAATTTTAAATGTATTCCCCAGCTTGCCTAAATCATTAGCCATCGTAATTTCAGCTATACCAAATACACTTAATAAAAAAACTAAGAGTAACTTATACATTTTTTTTCTCCTTCTAGTGACCCCAGCTCAGGCAATGTGCCGTATTTCTTTGACAATGCCATTATCGCCTCATGTTTAGTCAGCCCTTCCCTTTCCTTTTCCATCAAGAATTTAAAGTCAGTGTCTTCAGTTGAAAACATCGCCGTTGAATATGCATCTGTCGCAAGCCTACCAACAACAGTTGCGCCATCCGTATTAATCAATATTTCTGAATATTTGTTTTGGCTGCATTTCTTAACGCTAGCAATTAATGGAGCAAATTTTCTGTAACTCTCTGAAGCATTAAATGAGGCAATTCCTTCTTCTTTCTGCTGTAATATCAGTTTCCATGTTGAGCATTCAAGAACTGCCGCTTGAGATTTGCGTTTTCCACAAGCGTTGCTAAAACTAGACAAATCCTGTGTACACACACCAAGACTACCACCATATTTTCTTACTGTTCTGGCAAATCGTTCTAGAAAATTTGCTGCAAAATCTAAAATAAGCCAGGCTTCATCAACAATTAGCATAAAACGTTTTGATCTATCTCCGCACAGGAACTGCATCGTTATTTGCATTAATATGACTTGCAAGACAACTGCTAAAAGTGGCTCATCATTTTTTAATTCCTCTAGCTCAAAGACTGTTAATGCTCTTTTGAAGGTTGCATTTGCTCCATTAGAAAAAAAGCGGCCATGGGTACCTTCTTCTGTATATGGATAAAGGCAATCAGCAAACCTTGATGCACCTTCTACCGCTTCACCTTTTCTATCTTTTAGATTGTCTAGTATTTGACATAGTTTAGTGATATCAAGCTCTCTTCCATACTTTGCTACTCCTTCATTTATTGCTCTTTCAATTATCGCTTCTCCCCAAACATCACCGTTAACACCGCACATTGTAGCTAGCATCGCCTTGGCATAAATAATGGAGTCCTTAGTTACAAAATGAGTTTTTATATTGCCTAGCTCGTCCTGTCCTTTGATTTCTAAAATTTCAATACCGTCACTCTCTTTTACCCCGGCACTTGCCCCACTTTTTCCAATGCGTAACGCCTCTATTCTCTCTAAACTTAATCCAGTCTTTAATTGTATTTCTTCATCATCAATTCCTTGCTCCATCAACTGCAGGGCTTTCATTAATACCGCGCCGCTATCTGCCAAAGAAGCGAACGGATTTAAAGAAATATTACAGCTATGGTTAAACTGGATCATTTCTCCATCCAGCACTTTGCAGATGTTTTTGTAGCTAGCACCGATATCAAGTACAAATACCGCGACGTCCTTTGATATCATGCTTTGGGCTACCTCTAGCAAGGTGAATGTCTTACCTGAACCAGGAGGAGCCATAACCACAAAATTGTAGTTACCACCCCCGCCAATACGATAAAATGGATCCCAGTTAAATATCTGGCCACGCCTACCTATAAACAATGCTCCTGATGTCGGCACTCCTTTCCATTCACCTTGAATCGGTAATTTGGCAACAACTTCGCCGCTAAGTGCATATCTTGTTAGTTTAAAAAACTTCAATGACGGCCAGTAGGAATATTGCATCATCGGTAACATTGCAAGTGAGCTAATGCGCATAATACGTTTGCAAGGCTCTAGCTTCCAATCATAGGTATTGTATAAGCTCTTTAGTACTTCTTCTGCTATTTCAATCTCATTACTTGGAGCAGTTAGCATCACTAACATTGATTCTTGCAAGAAGCTTTCACCTCTTTTAGCTAACGCCTTAACTTCAACCCATTGCCTTGCTTCCTCTTGAGCAACCAGGTCATTTTTAGTATATGATTTTTGAGCAGCATGGATAGATCTACTACCGGCTGCATTCATTGCTGATGCACCCTTTGACCCAAGATTATTAGCTATCGTATATGAAATCACAAACCTACCCGGGATACTTCGGTGATCGTTACCAAGTAGATTAATCATTTCAGCAAGGCAAAATGATTCAGGTAGTTCGCTTGGCGCAAATACTTTTGATACTAAACCTGTGTTATGATGAATAATTTGATCGATTTCTACAGTGTTTGGTACTAAAGGTTCTAGTATTTGGTCAGCTAGATTATTAAAAATATTATATTTGGGTTTTTGCTGTCTTTTCGTTTTTTTGTTCAAATTCATTTGCAGTAAATCGCGGCCAACAACGATTAAATCAGCAGCCGTGCAACTTCTTGGATTGAGGTTTTCTGCCTTTAATTTGTTTTCTAATTTCTTTTTAAACTTAAGCAAAGACTCAACAGTTTTATCACCGCCATCTTTAATCGAGTAGGTTACAAAACTGCGATAATTACGAGCGAGTCTACCATCATCAGCCGAAGAAAAATCTCTCGCTAAATTTTCAATAAAATGCCTTCTATAGGCCGTCATTTTCTCTAGCGGTTGCCCGCCATATTTACGCCCACCTTGCCACATATCTAAAATATGCTCTACCTCATGCGAAGCAATTATCAGAAACTGTAAATAACCACCAGCCGGTAACTCATCGGCAAAAAACATAGTAAAGTTCTTCTCAATAGAATCATTACTACCTACAATAGGATCTATTTCAAACCAACAACCAATACTCCCCTCGCTAAATACAACTCCGCTACTATCTTCAGCAAATTTGTAAAGCAACGATGAGCTAAGAGGTTTTGCTCCTTTAGTATCTTGCTCTAAGGCTGCCATAGTTTCAGTCATAGGATCAAATCCTCTTTCGCCCTCTACTTTAAAACCGCATACTCGTGCAAACTTACTAAAATGTTTTTCTATTGCTAGCATTAGATTGCTTCCCCGCTTAACTGGTAATCAGATACGACCGCTTTGGTCATAGGTTGCAGCAGTACGTCGTTCTTCTGGCTTTCTTTGCATTTACGACCGCGACAGTTCTTCTTTTTGTCAGTAAAATTCTCTATCTCGCC
The DNA here is from genome assembly GCF_034554655.1 of Candidatus Megaera venefica. Classification (NCBI taxonomy): domain Bacteria; kingdom Pseudomonadati; phylum Pseudomonadota; class Alphaproteobacteria; order Rickettsiales; family Rickettsiaceae; genus Candidatus Megaera; species Candidatus Megaera venefica. Next base: position 7,362 of record NZ_JARJFB010000027.1, on the reverse strand, counting down.
ATTAGCAATCATCCTGTCTACTCTATCCATACTCATACAATTAGCCCCTCTTGCATCACCGCATGAAAAACTACTGCTGTAAGTACTGCACCCAGTTAAAAAGATACTTATTAACAAAATAGATGTTGCTTGATACTTAGCCATTTTTTTCCAATTCATCATGTTTTTCTCCATCTTGCGCCCCTATTGCTTTGCTTGTTTAATTTTCTGATGAGTATTAATCTCCCCAACAAAAAAACCTTTAGTTATCTGAGCATTAACTCTAACCCCAGATGGTATTGTTAAAACAGGCGACATTGCTTCTGCTTGTCTTAAATAGTAATCAGCTAGCTTCTCTCCAGCATTACTAGTACCCGTTAAGGCACCTTGACTCAGCATATCGCCCATACCCTTTTTCTTAGTGGAGATTAATCCAGACCCGCTGATCACTCCGCCTTCTTGTCCTTTTGCGCTGCCACTTAAGCCACTAATTAAGCCACCAACCATTGCATTCTTAATATGTTTAGAACTAGTAGATACTACCGTACCTTTAATGCCGTTATAACCGTCTGGTCCAAAAATTTGGCCAGCTATTTTACTTGTCTCATAAAGTCCATCACGCTCACAAACCAGCTTCTCAAGGCGAATTATTGCCCTCTCAGATGATAAATCACCATAAGCGCTACCCATAATGCTACATTTAGCTATATCTGTTTTATTAGCTTTGTTGAGATTGCCTCTACCGGTTAACCTAATGCTCACAGGCGTTGCATTCTCATCTGGCGTACTAATGGCAGTCGATACCACCACCCCGCCAAGTAAATAACCTGTAAAATACGTCCCTTCTGGAATATAATTTGCAGCTGATTTTGGTCGATCAAACTCTATTTCTTGCTCAAACTCTTGCACCGACATAGCATTATGGTGTGTTGGGACAGAAGCAAGGCGCTCTTGCTCTTCTCCCGCAACTCGGCGTAAATCCAAACTGGCACTGGTTAATTCTTCTTGCGCTGCTTTAAGCTTTTCCTTGGTTTTGCTTAATTCTTGCTCAATAGCACTGTTTGCTTTTGCCACCAGCTGATCTTGAGCTGATTCCATTGTTTTAAGGCGTTCATTGATTTCTTCTTTTTGAACAGCCATGATATTTTCAAAATGCTCACGCCATCTTTTTTCAGTATCAATAGTAGTATCAGGTAGCTCAATCTTTGTAGTTGTCATCTCTATTGGCTCATTCTTTTTCGCATATGTTTTGTTCTTTTCCTGTACCAAAATAACCAAGCCAAAACCTATGAGAACAATAGTGCCAATTACCAATTTTAAGATTAGTTTTTGACGCGCAGATATAGCTTTGTTATTATCATTTTCTCCTCGGCCGAACGTTGCTCCAATGATTTCCTTTAATTGTTCAATCATGACTCTAACTCCTTCCTTAACACTAAAAATGCCTCCATACTATCACCGCTTTTTAAGAGCTGATTGTGTAGCGAAACTGCTAAAACTCCTTTAAACGCTTTAGCTAAACTTTTTGCATCAATTGAAACCTCTTTTTTGCCTTTGTTCTTGAGCGTCAAGACCACACCGACCAAATTCCCAAAACGATAAACCATGTTCTGCTCGGCATTTAAAGCAGCAAAAGTTTCATTGCTATCTGTATTAATTTTCACCACTCTCTTCATCTGTGTGACATAGTATTTACCATTTGCTTTGCTCATCATGGCATTGAGTAATCGTTTAATTTCTAAGGTCTCCTCAAGCTTGGCTAAGCTCTCATCTTGCAACTCAACTCGTACTATTTTCGGTCTATCGGCCTCTACTGTATGCAGCAATAGATCAATAACCCTACCCCCAGCTAATTGAACCGCTAGGGCAAAGCTTTTTCCTGCCTCTATCTTTGATGTTAAAAACAATTCACTGCCGTTATGTGATAGTAGCGCGCTATACTCGGCAGAGTCTCCCCAGATGGTAGTTGCAATAAATGGGGCTATGCTAATGCGGTTAATGCCAGTGGAACTAATAGTCACCTGAGCAGGTTGTTTGTATTCTATATACAACTCTTCTTTTTTGGCGTAATCAGTTCCCAAATTTGCTCCATAACTACTACTGCTTAAGAGCAATATTGGGATTAACACCGCATATATTGGCACAAGTTTTCTTCTACTCATTTTCATCTTATTCATTCTCAATGTCCTCTTTTGACAATTTAACAAACTGTTTCAAAAGCAATCGCCCCGATACCCATGAAAAAGATAATTGATAAATAGCCGGTTCACTCTCAAAGCCTCTGTTACCAAACCTACTAACGAGCTGACCAAATGCCCTAACTGTCAAAGCAGAAGCATCTGTCTCTAGTTTTTTCAAGGCAAAATGAGTGCTAAGTGCAAAATGCTCATATTTCTCCTTGGCATTAGCGAAATATTCCCCTAGCAACTTTAATCCAGCTAGATCAGTTGTTGCCACATGCGCTAATACCCTATCTCTTTTCCAAGCAATCGATGTAGTGTCCAAATCAAGTAACAAAGGCAAATACATCGCAGCATTTTCTTCCAAATAACTTGATGATACATTTTGATCAGTTGTCCAAGCTTCTTGCTGCAACCCAGGAACAAGTATTGTTCTCTCAGAAACACTAAGTAACTTAAGACTAACAAGTATTAGGCTAGCTAGAGATAAAGCACAGAGCACCATAAAGACATTACGTTGCCTGGCCACAGTTTCTATATTTTGACTCATTACATTTAATTGCATTTTCTTTATTTCCCTTCTGTGTTTCTCTTCTCTATTTATTTGTATGATTGTATGTCTATATGTTTTTCTTCTAGCTAGCCCTACAATTCCTCTTTCTCTGACGATTCAGGGATATTGCGACTAATCCAATCCTTGGCATAAGGCAAATTCCAATATAAAAACCTCTGAAAACCACCATTATACATTGAATTAGAAATCCAATTTCCTAAGGCAAAACCTATTCCACCTGCCCCAAGACCCAAAATCACTCCTTTGCTTAAGCCAACCAGCACTATACCAACCACGCATCCAATTAAAGAACCAATGCTAAAATTGTATAATTTTCGTTGTTTGTTCAAACAGGGAATAAAAGTACGTTTCTTCATTTCTTCTACTATTTCAACATTGCAATCATACCTAAAATCACTGCACCGGCTGCACCAGCAGTCATTCCCGCTCTTATTGCTCTTTGACGACCATCTCCCTCACCAAATAATGCCGCCGCCCCCGAAGTCATAATCACCCCCTTTCCCCAATGAGCCTCTATACCGGCAATAATCGGATTAGCAGCTGCGGCAACTCCTGCATCGATATCAAACTTAGCCCAGGCAATTTCAGCAAAGAGCATTCCTCCAGTCATTGCCATAGAAGCTAAAGCCAATCCTTTAATAAGTTTTTTTGTAGTTAGTTTTTTGTCCGTTAAGTTACTCATTTTGTTTTCCTCATTTGTTGTTATTGTTGTTTAAATTAGAAATTCACCCTTACTTTGGCAAAACCCATATACCTCCTGCTTTTACCTTGCCAACTACGTTCATATCCCCCGCCAATTTCAAACATATTGCTGGCAATAGTTAAACCCGTTCCAAGGCGTAATACTCCTTGTGAGTTGTTTGTCTTTTGGCTGATAATTGTTTGATTAAGCTGGTTGGATATTGTTTGTTTATTACCTTTGCGCCATAAAGCATGGCTATAGTCAACACTCACTTCCGGCATTAGCGTCAAACTGCTTACATCCATAAAGCCGGTAGTGACAACACCGCTCATTAGATTAAATTCTTGCTGCTTGGATTTATTGATTTTAATCGAGCCATCATTATATGATTTTAAATCCAGCTGGTTGTATGACCCACCAATTTTGGGGCTAATCATTAAATATTCACTTGAATATAGATTATAGTTAGCAGATAATGCCCCTCCCAAAAGAGTAGCTTTTCTTTTTGCTTTGCCGGCATTGATTGAGGTAGAATCGATTTTAATTTGCGCCATACCATAGGAAATATTGCCGCTAATGATTAGATCGTCATCAAGGGCGTTACTGCCATATAAACTGAAAATATTATTGCTAATATTAGTCGTATTAATTGTCGTATTTACAATTGAGTTCTTGCCTTTAGAATCATTGTGACTAAGCGCAATACCAATTGTACTATCCTCATCAAGTTTAATATCAACACCAATAATCACACCACGTAAATTCACCTTACTATCAACAATAGAGTTAGCTGACTTTTGTTTGTCGGTTTGCTTGCCCCAAAATCCCTTTACCCATACACCATGATCTAAAGAATCATCCCCGGATGCAAAACCACTAACGGACATTCTATTTAAATGGCTCAATCTATCATAGGTAAGAGAACTAATATTATTAAGGCCCGCTACTAGCTGTTTATTATGGGAATCTATTTGCGCAATGGTCATTTCAGCTTTGGGCTTTAAGGCGATCACATCAATTATCGATGTATCTCCCATTAACTTACGAAAATGCAACGCCCGAATGGCAGTAGCATCATTAATTTGGCGCAAGACATTACGCAACTCGTCCACGCTCATGTTGCTAATATCAAGCGTGCCGATAGTAATCAGATTTTCTGCCGTGAATGCTCCACAGCTACTACCGTCACTTTGCTGGCGAACTTGTAGATCAATCAGCTCAATAGTTGGATCAATCTCTGTTAAGATTTGAGCAACTAACGCCCCATTACTTGTTGATGCAATCGGGCTACCAAAAGAATCATTGTAGATAACGCGAATACGACCATCATCAGTAGCTTTAATCGCTAGTGCTGCCCAATGACTATTGCCAAAGTTAATCGGTATCAGTGCGCTACCCGTAGCTCTAGACGCTGCTACTGAGCTGCTGACAATATCACTAACTAATTCTCTGCTCTCAAATGGCAAGGCAGGAGCAATATAGGAACTATCTCCTACCCTGCTTTTAATCACCGCTCTGATGTCATCATCGGCGTACCAATAGCCACTTTGAATTAAATTAGCCGGATTTGGTGCAGCAAGTGAGCTAGTGCTAAACGTCAGCGCCATAGCAGTAGCAAACTTAAGAGCCATTTGTTTTGATGAGTTTCTAGTCATTTGCCCTGCTCCTTTTTAAGCGCAGCAATAGCTGCTTTATAAAAAGCTTCAGGCACCAGGTAAACACTCTCCTCATTGCTTAGTTCAATTCTATGGATGCTGAATTGTGCATTCCTTATTATTGTGGTAGCGTTTTCTAGTAATGAGCTTTGCTGCCATTCTATTACTTTGTACTCGTCTTCTTTATTGGTCATAAGTTCCTCTAATTTTTACACCCTTCCCAGATTAATTTTTCAACAAGACACACCGATTAAATTATAGTTCTGCCCTTGGCATAACTTCTCGATCAGCGTGCTATATTTGGCTTGTACCCAGTCCTTGATAAAATCACTGGGAGCACGAAGGATAATGCTTCTATTATCGTCATTGATTTCTGGCTCTAGCTTACTAAACCAGTTGGTGTCTATTGCTTTGCCATCTTCACCATAATATGAAACTAGCATCGACCTGACTTTGCCCCAAATGCCCAAATCTTCAGTTTGCTTATCCAGAGGGGTAATTGTGGTTGATTGTTCTAAGTTTGATTTATTAAAGTGTTGATTGGCGTTGATGGATCTACTCACACTATTTGCAATAACCATCTCTATTTTATTAATATGATTGCCAAACACCGCCCTTATTTGTTCTAGGATCATTTGCTGCTGCAAATCACTAAGGTGCAGCTCATGCGACAATTCAATAGCAAAGCTATTATTAGAAGATTGGTTGCCAATGCTCCAATCCTGAATCGTTGCCGCCCTTAGAAACTGATAGGCAGTTTTTGGTGCAAGTACCGCTGCTAATTTGCGGCGTAGTTGTGCGATAGGAGAAGTATCTTTACTATACTCAACTTCTTCTAAATAAAGGGCTTGAGCAATTTCTACCTGATCTCTGTTACAATTAAGCTTAAAGTCTACAGAAGATATTTGTACAGCATCACGCATTTCATAAGAGAGCACCTTACTCATATAGCTCATGAAAGCTTCTTTGCTAGGAAAACGATGCTGAGTATGTCTCTTACTAAGTTTTAGCAAGATCTCATTGACCGCGGTAATAGTAAAATCCCTACCTGAAACTTTCTGCAAAAGAGTAATGTCCGATTGAACTAGCGGATAAAAAGAAGTCAAGTCAGCTTTCTCTCTAGCTAAACCTAAAAAACTATTCTTAAAAATACTAGATTCAATAGATTCAGTAGATCTATTTTTTCTTAAAGATATCTTTCTATTACTTATATGATCCAGGTGTTTTTCTGAAGTACTAGGGATGGAATTTCCTAATACCTCATTATCAAAAAGATCACCTTCATCATCATCAGATGAACCTTCATCATTATTTTTAACAACAACGTACTTTGCTTTTAAGCTGAGTAATTTCGGTAGGTTGATTTTGAGATGCAGCTCATTAGGAAAATTACGGCCATGCACTACGACAGTTCTAAACGAACGAATAGCAATATCAGCGCAGTGCAGTCTTAGAGTAGCCTCTTGCAGCTGAGCACGGGTAAATTCAAACTTACGCTCAAAGTAAGCATAGCCATCATTGAATTCAGCACCGCCCTGTTTGCGGTGTAAAAACCACAATTCAGATAATATGGCAATCGCAACTAAATCAGGCTTACCACTGTCAGACTTAATCGCTTTGTACCACCAATGCGGTACTATGTTGCCAGAACCTAGGTTGACGCTAGTTCCTGAAACGGCTTTTGCCTTGCCCGAAGACGCAGCTTTTGTTATACTCATCTTGTCTCCTTAACATATTTGTCAATAAATATAAGTGTTATGTGAGTCTAAAGACTGTCCGCTGCTACGCTTTGTTTGGTGACAGGAGTAGTAGCCGACGGTTATTCCAGTACTTATACTGATAGTATATAGATTTTTTTGTATTTATACAATATACAAAAACAAAAATGTTTAATTTTTTCTAATTGTGGTAATCTTGCAAATAATATGTCGTATGAGTTATTAAAAGATAATATAGAGTCTCTTATTTCTCAAAAGAATTATAGAGTTTCAAAGGTAGAAGAATTAGCGGGAATAAAGCACGGCAACCTAAGTAATATCCTTACTGGTCGGTCAAAAAAGCCATCCGCTGAGATATTACTATCAATTGCTAACGTATTTGGCGTTACCGTAGAGGAATTATTTAAAAATAAAGCTATCCAGCCTTCAAAATATTTAACTAAAGAGGAGTTGAATTTATTCTTGAATATTATTACCTACTTGATTAATCAGATTGAATCTAAAAAAATTCCTATTTATTATAAAGACTTTATTTTTATGGTTAATGAAGTATATGAATATTCTTCTAGTAATG
>NZ_JARJFB010000026.1:0-14345 GCF_034554655.1 Candidatus Megaera venefica | reverse complement strand
TATTATCAATAAGTTATTAATTTGTCGATAGGTCTACAAAGGTACAAGAAATCCCATTTTAGGGAAAGTTTCTTAGTTTTATCATGGAAAATAAACACTTTCCCTAATAAGTTCTTTTTCGGTAAAGTTTAGATTCTTGTCTCTTTGAAATCAAGGGCTGTAGTCGTTTTTTTCCATTGCTAATTTAATCTTTTATGGGAAAGTTTTTTGGTTGAATCGCAAGTCTAGTGCTCTACAAGCCTTATGGGATATAGAGTTTTCTCTTATGTTACATTTACGCAGGAATGTGGTTAATACCCTAATTTTGAGTCATTCATTGGTAGCCAGAACAACTAAGACGAAAATATAGACGCAAACAATAGGAAAAAAAGATGGAATTAACAATACACTTATACGGCTATGCTTATCATATGTTTAATACCCTCAATGCCATTGCAATGCTACGCAATTCAACTTTATTTCCAGCGATGGTCAACACTGCGGCGTTAATGGTCGGTGTGTTCTACGCTTGGAAAATGGCTGCAAGTAGAGCAGAAGGAGAATGGCGGCAGTATCTGCTTAAAGTTGGCGGGATGATTGTAGTAATTAATGCCTTACTTTTGCCAAAGACATCAATGAACATTAAAGACCATGTAGAAAAGCATTTTTGGCGTGTGGATAATATCCCGCTAGCTTTTGCTCTTCCTATTGGCGTAGTTGAAGAAGTTGGCCACCTACTCACGATAGGCTTTGAGCAGGCATTCAGTAGCGTTGATGGTAGATCTGCATTTAATTACTATCACCATGGCACAGTATTTGGAGCAAGGTTATCGAAAGAAGTGCTACAAGCACACGTACGTCATCCAGAGTTTGTTGCTAACATGAACAGCTTTATCAAACGTTGTGTGCTCTTGCCGGCAATGATCGGTCACCAGTTCACTAAAGAAGAATTAGTAGCTACTAAAGATATGTGGAAATTAGTGAGCAGTAAAGCCGGTACATTCACTAGAGTACCAATGATAATCGGAGGAACAAGGCAGGAACCTTCTCCTACATGTAAGCAGGCAGTGCCGTATTTTGACAAGGCAATGAAGGAGTCTGCGCTAACTGATATTACGGCAATTTCAATTAAGCTACGCGCTCCGGGTAGCGGGGTAGAGTATAACCCATCGCATCTTGGTATGAACGAAGCATTAAAGGGTCAAATTGAGGCACTTTATAATGATGAAACTTCAGTTGAGAACATCCTTAAACATAATATGATGATTAACTCGCTTAATCAGTACAGATCAGGCAAATACCCAATGGCTAAGGCTCAGCTACAACATGAGGCTGGAGGCTTAATCTCGGGTGATATGGCTGAGCGTATATTAACTGGTTTGCTTACTGTGATTAAGAACCTCATCTATGGCAGCTTTGTGTTCGTTGTACCGCTCATGCTATTTGCCGGAGGTATGCAATCTTATCGAGGCTGGATCACAGTTTGTCTATCATTGCAATTATGGCCGCCATTGCTTTCCATGCTAAATATGATGATCGATACGGCTTATGAGCCGGCACATATAGTCAGCTATAGCAGCTGGTCAACTGCCGTTAAGCAAATGGATTCCATAGCAAGCGTTGCGGCTAACTTAACTCTTCTTATTCCGTTTTTAGCAGTTTATGTAACTCGTATGAGTGAGGGCGGGTTTCTGCATTTAGCCGGTTCAATTATGGCAACTGCCCAAAGTGCTGGCGGAGCAGCGGCGGCAGAGCAGTCCAGCGGTGGCAAGCAGTATGACAATCAGTCAATTGCTAACCGTAATCGATCTAATGTTAATGAGAATAAGTATGATGATTCACGTCAGTTTGTCACCGGTACTAATAGCGGTATTAACTCTGACGGATCGATGGAGAAAATACTGCCAAATGGTCAGATGATTACCACCGGTGGGGCCGGTAGTACATCTTCAGTCGGTGAGGCAAGTTATCATGAGAGTGAGGGCGTATCAACTGCATTGCATGAAGGCAAACATCAGGAAGTACAAGCTATGAGTAGTACTAGTGCCAGCTTAAGTACTGCTCAAGAGTCCTTGGTGAGCAAAGAGGCGGCCGCGCTTAAAACAATTGCCGAAAATACTAGTAGCAATAAAGGCTACGATATTGATACTAGTACCGACGAAGGTAAGGAAGTAGTTAAAGCACTAAATAAAATTGATACGTTAAGTCAAGATAAGAACTTCACTTGGCAACAACACGCAGAAAGTTATCTAAAAACTGACGTTAGCCCTCCAGTAGCTGGCAAGATCGCAAGTTTCTTAGGGTTTACAGCAAGCGTTGGTGGAGTAGTAAATGCTAGCAATGATAGTAATCAGAGCGATTCATCATCATCTCAAGTGAGTACTGACCTGAACACAAATGATAGAAATGGAGTTAGCATTCGAACGAGCGACCGCTCTGCCTATCTTGAGACTAAAGGTATTGATAAAACGCAGCAAGACAGTAACCGTGAGGCGTATAATGAAACTACTAGGTTAGAGCAAACAATGAGCACCCATAAAGACAAAATTGATGGCTATAACAAAGCCTTAGATCACGTCCAATCACATGGAAGTGAGTTCTCTAAGGATGTGACTCAAGATGTACTCAATGCATATAAGAATCAATATGGCACTTCTGATTCAACAGCAGCAAAAGAAGTGCTTTCTGGTAGCAATTCTGCAAAACAAGTATTCCGCCAAATTAGTGGTGCAAAAGCAAATGAGGTACTGCAGCAAGTTACAGCTGGTGCGAACTCTATAAACTCGTCTGATCCAGTTAGTACTTTTGGAGAACCACACAAAAATGATGTTAACAGTAAGCCTGGAGGTGAAGGTGGCGTTGTGGCGACATTTGCGAAGGAGAATGATATGACAGACAAAACAGCAGTAAACAAACAAATTGAAGATACAGGTGCGGAATTGAAAAATACACATGGAAAAAAATTAAGCGAGAAAAAAGTTACATTTACTGATGTTCGGGATTCCAACCAAAAAGAACAAGAAGACAGACAAGAAAATATAAATATATTCGATAAGGATAGGATAGGAAATGGAATAACTTCAAAAATAATAGGTGGCTTGGGTAATATCGCTACTCTTGGAAATGCTGGTGGGGGCATAGGTAGAAATACAAGCCACAGTACGCAAACTATACCAGAGCAAATAAGTAGTTTAGATGGAAATCAAGTAGTTAAGCCCCCTAGCGGAGCACAAAATTTCTCTCCTGAAGCTGCCAGAAGTTTAATACAAGAGTTTAAACCTGATAATACTAAAGGAGTAGCTGCTACTAATGATGGGCAACATGTGGATGCTAGCAAGAAGATTAAGGGGTGATTATTTCTTGCGATGAAACATATTATGAGAAAGAAAACTATAACTTGGATCGGTATATGTATCCTTACGACGAAGTGTAGACTTAGGAGCGTTGGCAGCAATGTAGCTCAATAATTTGTGATTAAATAAAACAGAAATAGGACAATTTTTAAATATAAAAAATAAACTAGGAATTCCAAACAAAACGGTAACGAATATGAAGCTAGAAAAAATGTTAGAAATAGGATCGGATATTTTGTCCAATATAGCCCCAGTGAGAGCTGTTAGGGCTACCGTTGTAACTATAGTTAAGAAACCATTAGGTAAATCTTTGTCCCAATTAAGTTCTCTACCTTCGCTACTCAGAAAAGTTTTATCTTTTACAAAAGTAGTTTTTGAGAAAGTGCGTACTAAGAAAGGAACTCCTATTATAGTAAGCCAGAACACTACAGAAGCAAGGTATGGAAAATCTCTTGTTTGTGGATTTGTACCAACGATTGCAAACGCTATGCTAAACCCAGCGCTCATACCAAGCCAGAAAACAAAGTTCCAGAACCTGTCTTTACTCATCTTCAGCGAAAAAATCCTACTAAACAAACTTGGTTGGTTTTTACAGAATGTTGTGAAATCTTCCATGGTGGTTTCTTACAATTTATGGTTTCAAATATATAGTATTATTATATCAAAATACCGTCAGTTTTCCAAGCAAATAAAGGCTTTTGTGCTAGTTATTTCCTTGGTTCTATGTGGTAATTCGGTTGTTGTTTTGGCAGATGATAAAGTGACAATTGACTATAGTGACAAAGAACTATCATTGCTTATCTCTAAGGCGGAAAAGAAGCATCAAATACCAGCTGGTCTACTTGCTGCTATTGCAAAAACTGAGTCTGGAATGAAAGCTTATGCTCTTAATGTTGGTGGTAGGTCTATGTTCCTTGAATCTATATCTACTGCGCAAGAAGTGCTTGAGGACAAGCTAAATGCTGGTCTGACTAATATTGATATTGGTGTGATGCAATTAAATTATCGTTGGCACGGTGGAGAATTTGATAGTCTTGTAGAAATGCTTACTCCGGAAAGCAATATTAACTATGCGGCTAAATTACTTGGATCGTTATACGCTCAGCACGGCACTTGGCATAAGGCTGTGAGGTACTACCATTCAGCTACCCCAGAGCACCATAGAAAATACTCACGCAAAGTAGTATTGTGTTGGTTAAATGAATAAAATTAAGAAAAACTTATAGTGAGAAAATTATGAATAACAATCTAGCCTTAAATAAAAGTTATATTTCTCTTTTGGAAGAAATTAAACAAACATTCCAACAGTCTAGATTAAAAGCTGCAATTGTTGTAAATCGAGAATTATTACAATTTTATTGGGAAGTAGGTAATTTAATTATTCAGAAACAACAACAAAGTTCTTGGGGAGATAAATTATATGACAATTTATCAAAAGATTTAATTAAAAGTTTTCCAGGGACAAAAGGTTTTTCAAAGACTAACTTAAAAAATATGAAATTATTTGCGCTAAATTATAGAAGGGAACAAATTGGTCAGGCACTGCCTGACCAATTAAGTTGGACACATCATGTTGTCTTATTACAAAGTAAAAATCTAGATCAAATTGAAATAAAACAATGGTACGCTATAGAAGCAGTAAAGAATGGTTGGTCGTACAGAGAACTTAAGAAAAACATATTAGATGACTTATATAGCAGGCAGACAAATACGAATCATAAGACTACGAATTTTGCTATTCAATTAGTAAACTCTAATTCGCAGCTTGCGCAGGAGTTAATCAAGGATCCCTATAAATTTCATTTTCTAGCTATGGGGGATGATGCGAGAGAAAAAGAAATACATCAGGGTTTACTTAAACATGTTCAAGAGTTCTTAATGGAGTTAGGAGCGGGTTTTGCTTTTTATGGAAGTAATTATCCCGTAAAGGTTTCAAACAAAAGATACGAAATTGACTTATTAATGTATAACACAAAACTACATTCATATGTAGTAATAGAGCTCAAAAAGGGCGAATTTAAGCCTGAGTATATAGGTCAGTTGAATTTCTACCTTACCGCAATAGATGAGCAGCTAAAACTGCCAGAAGATAATCCATCGATAGGTTTGTTATTATGCGAACATAAAGATCGGATTATTGCAGAATACTCTTTAAAAGGAGCAAATGCTCCAATCAGCGTATCTGAGTACCAAATAAACAAGTCATTTACTTCAAAGCTACCATACGTATTACCTACTATAGAGGAGCTGGAGGAGGAATTATCAAAAGAATTTGAGGAAGATGAACATGTTCAATAATTTCATAGGCGGTGGTCAAGTATTTCTTCACAAAGTAAGGATGTTTGGTCAGGTATTTTTCCGAAGCTTTCATGTATCGTTGTTAGTCGGGATACTTCTGGCGTTGCTGATTAATTGGGGATCTTTGCAGAGGCTTGATTGGAGCGGTTTCTTTTCTTATAGGAAATCGGTTCTTGCAATTAGTTTCAGTGAGGCAGCAAATGTTATAAGAGAAGCTATAGGCAAAGAACCAAATCATATTAGCTATATTAATGCTCGGACTAATAATTCCGAGTGGAACGATATCAACCCACATAAGATATATCATACGGGTATATTCCAAAGAGCGGACAATCAAGCGTGGGACTTACTGACTAAGATCGGCTTACTTGCAGCCAGTGCTACTAGTGCTAGTTTTGTTATTATATTTTTACTTTGGAGTAGATTTGGTAGTGGTCTAAAAGATGAGAGAAAGAATGAAGGTAGTGGCTGTGTACTTACAGCTGGGCAAGTTCGGAGCAAATTGCGCTCCCTTGATAAATGTAGTCGCTTCTCTATAGGCAAGATGCTTTTAGTCAAAGATATGGAAACTAGGCATTTTCTGGTGACTGGCTCTACTGGGTCAGGAAAAACTAATCTCATCCACAATCTACTGCCCCAAGTAGAGAAACTTGGGCAACCTGCTATAGTTATTGATCAAACTGGTGAAATGATTGCCAAGTATTATAACCCTGAGCGTGGTGATATTATCTTTAATCCTTTTGATAGCAGAGGAAGAGCTTGGGACTTCTGGGCAGATTGCGGGACTCGTGAGGACTTAGAACGGTTCTCAAAAATACTTATTGGCTTTAACCGTAAACAATCTTCCAGTCATTCTGATCCTTTTTGGGAGAATGCAGCAGAGGCAGTGTTTAATTCCTGTATTGAGTTCTTAAGACCAACGAGTGCTCCTATTGAAAAGATTGCTCAAATGGTGTGCCATAGTGACATTAACTACTTAAAAAGGACACTGAATAATACCGAAGCCGGACGCTATTTAAGTGCTGATTCAAAACAAACAGCTGCATCGATTGTATCAGTGCTTGCGGCAAATGCAAAACCTCTTACTTATTTGAGAAGTGCAGATGGTAGTGGCAGCTTTTCTATGAAACAACATTTTGCCAATATTAAAAACGGATCACCTTCTTGGTTGTTTTTAGCAACTAAGCCAAGTAGCAGGAGTTTAACCCTGCCGCTAATATCGTGTTTGACTGAGCTTGCCTTGGCAAGACTTATGGATTCGGGAATCCACAAAGATAGACGAGTATGGACTGTTATTGATGAATTGCCGGCTCTCGGGTTATTACCGGCGTTATCACCATTAATGGCCGAGGGGCGTAAATATGGTGCTTGCGTACTTGCCGGTATGCAATCATTGAATCAGCTCTATTCACAATATGGTCATTATGATGGGTCTACTATCTTTAGTCAGTTTGGTACTTCTTTCTTCTTTAGGAATACTGAGCCGGCAATCGCCAAGATGATTAGTTCTATGTGTGGCAGTGAGACGATTACTCGTCAGCAGAAGAATACCAGCTTTGGTGCGAATGAATTTCGTGATGGAGTTAGCTACAGCGAGCAACAACAAAGAAAGTCATTAGTTGAACCGGATGACCTAGCAAGTTTAGCTATTGGCGAATGTTATGTGCTTTTTCCTGAACCGGCAGTACGTCTTGCTAAGATACAAACTAAAGAAGCTTCGGTTAAAGAAAAGCATCAAGGGTTTATAGAAAAAGAAGGGTCTGTTTTAAAAGACGAAGAGTCAGCTTCATCTGAGCCAGATAATCTAGCTATTGAGAATATTGAGAACGATGAGGATATTAACGATAGTAGTACTAGTAGCCACAGTGATGCTTCTGCGGATGGGTTTAGTAGATTAGAGGTTGATGATATACATACCAAAAATGAAGGTACAGAATTTGAGAAATAACCAATTAGTCTAACTTTGGAAATTAGGCAATAATTAATATTAATGAGGAATCTAATCATGGAAGAACAAGAGCCAGCAGTAGCTACACCACCAGTAACTGATAGGCACAATAATACCGCCTTCGCAGATAAGACAAAAGAAGTGCACAAGAACTCATTAAGTGAGAGCCTAGAATTGCTAGAAAAGGCAATTAAGAATTTGCATCATGAAGTAGGCTTTGCTTCTAATGCTTTTGTTGGTCACGCTAATGAAACCGGGTCATCATTAGCTTCTACTAACAAATCTATGCAAGAAACGCTTAAGACAATAACCAGTCTCCTGACATCTTTCTCTGATGCGGCAACAAAGATTCAAGATCAAATAATGACATTAGCTCTTTTGCCTAAAAAAGTACAACAGGCATTAGAGGAGTTAGTGCCTAATATAGGGCAAGAAGTAGAAAAAATACATAGCCAGCGTTTAGAAACGATTACCACTAATATCGAGGAGCTTGGTCAAAGCCTTAAAGATAGCGTGCTACAAAATCAAAAAACCATTGAAGAAACTGCGAAGGAATCGATAAGACAAATGCAAGAAGCCGGGCTAAGCGCCTTAGAATCCCAAAGGCAACAAATAAGTGAATTCGCACAATCTGTTAAAGAGGAAGTAGAAGCGGTAACGTCAAATCATGGCAGTAAGTTTCTACGAAATCTGGCAATCACCTTAATACTAGCTACGATTGCTGGTGGAATTACTAGTTGGTGCGTAGGCAAGTATTTCCCTGCATTTGTTCAAATTAACAAGGCGGGAGATATTAAGGTGCAGCATAGTGCCGTGAAAATATGGGAGGCTGATAATCCTAAAATAAATGATTCAAATCAAAAAACAAAGATAGCAAAATGACAAAAAGTGCTAATTCTGATTCAGAATTACCCACAGATCTTAGCAACAACAAATTAGGGGGTAGGAGCTACTATAGTTGCAAGATATACGGAAAATTACTTATTCATTATTGTCAATAAATCTTAGTAACATGCCTTGACCGAGCTTGGTATTTTTTTATTACAAGAAGCTTTGAAAGAAAATCAAAATAAAACATAGATTATTTATAAATAAAATCATTGCTAATCTAATTTTTTTATTATAAATCTTAATCTAGGTGTTTAAACTTTAAGTTATATATGAATAAAATATTAGTAACCGGAGCAGCTGGTTTAGTTGGATCAGCTTTGGTAGAGCGATTAAAAAAACAAAATTATGAAATAATGTGCTGTGATATAAGATTACGAGATAATCCATTAAGTTTTTTTTCAGAAGAGGTTATACCGTTACTTCAGGAGTGTGTTGGAGTTGTTCATTTAGCTGCAATTTCAAGAGTTATTCATGGGGAACAACACCCAGAACTATGCCACAAAGTTAATGTTGAAGGTACAACAAAATTTTTAGAGCTATGTAAATTGCTTCCAAATAAACCCTGGATTATTTATGCAAGTAGTAGAGAAGTATATGGAGAACAAAAAAATTTGCCAGTAATAGAGTCTACTTCTTTAGATCCGGTAAATAATTATGCTAGAGGGAAAGTATTAATAGAAGAAGTTGTAACTAATTTAGAGAGTTTTGATTTTAATGTAGCAGTTTTAAGGTTTTCAAATGTATATGGAGGGTTGTTAGATCATTATAATAGAGTAGTTCCCGCGTTTTGTATCAACGCATTAAAAGGAGATCCTATAAGAGTAGAAGGTAAGGAATGTGTTTTTGATTTTACTTACCTAGAAGATGTAGTAGAAGGTATATCTTTAACTATTAACCATTTGCAAAATATAAAATCCTCACTTTCTCCAATTCATTTTACTGCTTGTAGACCATGCACTCTAGAAGAATTAGCAAGTATAGTATTAGAAATAACTGGAAGTAATTCTAAAATCAATTTTTATCCCGCAAGAAATTTTGATGTAAGCCGCTTTTATGGTGATTTCAGTAAAGCTAAAGCATTGCTTGGTTGGTCGCCAAAACATTCATTAGAAGAAGGGATAAGTAAATTTATAAAAAGTCTTAAAAATAGCAGGCCAACATGTCCTGGAAATATAGATATGGTAATATATGAAAATATTGAAAGTTATTCATGGTTACCCGCCCTATTATAGTGCTGGTTCTGAAGTATATAGTCAGATTCTTGCTCATGAATTGGCTGATAATCATGAAGTGCAAGTATTTACTAGACATGAAAATAGTTTTTTACCTGATTTTCTCTATAGCACTGTTTTAGACTATGGTGACCCTCGAATTTTGCTACATTTAATTAATATACCAACAACTAAATATAGTCATAAATTTATCAATGAAGAAGTAAATATAAGATTTAGTAAAATAATAGAAGATTTCAATCCTGATCTTATCCATTTTGGTCATTTAAATCATTTATCTATAAGTTTACCAGAAATTGCTTCAAAACTAGCAATACCTATAGTTTTCACCTTACATGACTTTTGGTTAATGTGTCCAAGAGGTAGATTTATTCAACGAAATTCTAAGGAATTATTGAAACTTTGTGATGGTCAAAAAGATCGAAAATGTGCAACAGAGTGTCATAAAGGATATTTTACTGGGGATACAGAATTTTTAAATTCAGAAATAGCTTATTGGGAGCAATGGGTATCTAATAGAATGAACCACACTAAAAAAATAGTTGATTATGTTGATCATTTTATTGCCCCGTCAAAATTTCTGATGAACAAATTTGTTAAAAATTTTAATATTCCATATACGAAAATTTCATATCTTGACTATGGCTTTGATTTAAACCGTTTAAAGAATAGAAATAGAATATTAGAAGAAGATTTTGTTTTTGGTTACATTGGTACTCATACTCCGGAAAAAGGTATAGATTTATTACTTAAGGCATTTTCTAAGTTATCAATAAAAACGAAGCTTAGAATCTGGGGAACAGAGAGCCAAGAAACTAAAGGTCTTAAGTCAATCGCTGACCAATTCCCTCCAGAAATTAAAAATCAAATAGAATGGATGGGAAGTTATAAAAATGAAAACATAGTTGCCGAGGTATTTAATAATCTTGATACCATAGTTGTTCCGTCAATCTGGGGAGAAAATTCACCGCTAGTTATCCATGAAGCTGAGCATTTGAGAATACCTGTAATTACTGCTGATTATGGTGGTATGGCAGAGTATGTTAGAGATGGAGTAAACGGGTTGCTATTTAAGCATAGAGATGTGGAAAGTTTATCAGAAAAAATGGAAAACTTAGCTGTAGATAAAAAGCTATACATCAAACTTAGCCAAAATGGCTATCTTTACTCTAATGATGGTAATATTCCTTCTATAAATGAGCATACAAGACAACTTGAAAAAGTTTATTTTGATATCGCTACAAGTAAAACCAAATTGGTTTCCGCAAAACCTGGTCCCTGGAGAATTACTTTTGATACTAATCCAGATTATTGTAATTACGCCTGTGTTATGTGCGAGTGTTTTTCACCTTATAGTAAAGTTAAAGAAGATAAAAAAGCTAAAGGAATTAAGCCTAAAATAATGCCAATTGAGACTATCAGAAAAGTAATAAAAGAAGCTGCAGGAACACCTCTAAGAGAAATCATTCCTTCTACTATGGGTGAGCCTTTAATGTATAAGAATTTTGATGAAATAATAACTATATGTCATGAGTACGGATTAAAACTTAATCTAACAACAAATGGTTCTTTTCCTATCAAAGGAGCCAAAAAATGGTCTGAGTTATTAGTACCAATTTTATCTGATATTAAGATTTCTTGGAATGGTGCAACCAAAGAAACTCATGAAAAGATTATGATAGGTTCAAAATGGGAAGTTGTAACAAAAAATTTGAAAACATTTCTTGAAGAACGAGATAAATATTTTTATACAACAAACAAAAGGTGCAGTGTCACTCTACAATTAACGTTTTTGGAAAGTAATATACTTGAGTTACACGATATAGTTAAAATGGCTATAGAGCTCGGAGTAGATAGAGTTAAAGGGCATCACCTTTGGGCTCATTTTGAAGAAATTAAAGATTTATCAATGAGAAGAGATGAAGCCGCAATTAATAGATGGAACAGTGAAGTAGAAAAAGTATATTCATTAAGAGACAAGATGTTACTGTCAAACGGTGAGAAGATAATATTAGAAAATTTTACTATTCTTGCTAAAGAAGGAGTAGAAGATTTAGCTCCAGGTGGCTCATGTCCATTTTTAGGAAAAGAAGCATGGGTTGATCCTGAAGGAAAATTTAGCCCTTGCTGCGCACCTGATGATTTAAGAAAGAAGCTAGGAAAATTTGGGAACGTAAATGAAGTAAAATTATCAGATATATGGCAAAGTAGCGAGTATAAAAGTTTACAAAAAAATTATTTTAATCATGAGTTATGCAAAACATGCAATATGAGAAAACCACTGGTCAATTAACAGAAAATAATCACTTGGAGTTTATTAAAATTTCTCCTTGTCGGAAATTTCATACCCTTTTTGAGAAACCATTGTATGAGGAGAGGTTTCTTTATGTGGAGAAATTTCATGAACCAGGTTTTGCACCTGTTTGTGATACAACGGGTGCTTATCACATAAATTTAAAAGGAAAGATACTCTATACCAAAAGATTCAACAAAACTCATGGGTTTTATTGTGGAAGAGCAGCAGTAGAAGATGATACTGGATGCTATCATATAGACTCACATGGTAGCAGATTATACAAACAATCATACCAATGGGTTGGAAACTATCAAGAAAATATTTGTGCAGTAAGAAGATCCAATAAATTTTATCATATTGATTTATATGGTAATAGACTATATCAAGAGGAATATGATTATGTTGGAGATTTTAAGGATGATATTGCTGTAGTGCATAAAGAGAGTAAAGCCACTCATATTAATTCTGAAGGAAACTTAATACATAATAAGTGGTATAAACAGCTAGATATTTTTCATAAAGGATTTGCTATAGCAGAAGATAATGATGGTTGGTTTCATGTAGATATAGAAGGTAATGCAATTTACTTACAAAGGTATAAAACAGTGAACCCATTTTATAATGGAGTTGCTGTAGTTAAAGCTTACTGTGGTACTTTAGGACAAATTGATATTACAGGAAATATAAAATTTATTATTTCTCCACCAGAGCCAGAAGCTCAAATACATAAAATTTCTTCTGAACTTGCTGGCTTTTGGAAAACTTACTTAACGAATGCCGCTATTGAACTTGGCTTATTAAATATTTTACCAGCAACAACAAAACTATTATCTAAGCAACTAAATATGATTGAAGCAAATTTACAAAGATTGCTTAGGGCCTTATGGGAAATAGAATTAATAGACTATAATCAAAATAAAGATTTATGGCAAATTTCAACAAAAGGAGAATTTTTAAAAAACAATGCATTTTTGCCTCAAGCAGCGGAAATGTGGGCAAGAGTTGCTGCTGAAAAAAATTGGCTAAATATAGTAGATTTATTAAAGCAAAAAACAATATCTTCATTTCCATCTTTTAAAGAAAAAGAAACTTCTGAAGAGATGAGAACTAAATTCTATAAAGCTTTGATAGGCTATACTACGCTCGATACTAGAGAATTTAGTAATAAAGTAAGTATAGAAGGAAATGAGAATATATTATTATTTGGAGTACATTCTTTAGCTTTAAGAAGCAAAGATATTAACACTATAAATTGGGATTATTATAATGATCATAGAATTCCAGAAGAGTTAATAAGAGACTATAATGCTCGCCTAATTACTCCAGATAAGTTAAGCGAAAATTATGACTTGGGCATATTTTGTCGGTTCTTACAAAATCAAGATGATGAGAAAGTATTATCTTATTTTAGGCTTATTAAAGATAAGAAAATATCACGTATTTTATTAATTGAAACTATTTTAACTAATAATTCCCCAATTGGGGGAGCTGTAGATATCAATATAATGGTTGAAACAGGAGGTAAATTAAGAAAATTAGAAGATTGGGAAGTAATATTAAAGCAAGTAGGTAATCTAAAAATATTTGAGGTTTTATCTTTGACAGAGTATTTGTCGGTTATTGATATCAGAAGCTGCTGATATGGACAAATTGGAAAACAATGGTTTTTTTATTATAAAGAATCTTATTCCTTTGGATTTACTTACTTGGCACCTAAGTAATATCAGAAGCGAAATAGCAAACTCCGCTTGGCAGCTAGGCGTGTCAGTTCCAGATTACTTAAATTGTACCGGTAGATGGGCTACTCCATCGCAGATTACTCACACTATATCAAATTTATTAAATGATACTATAAAGGACAAGCTGACAAAATTATTGCAATGTCAAATACAACATAAAAAATCTAATGTTATATGTAAAACTGCTGATTTGATAGATGCAGTGCCTTTTCATCAAGATATTTCTTATAGTTCTGATGATCCTTATCACTTTTCTGTATGGCTTGCCTTAAATGACGTTAATGAAGCTTCAGGAGCTTTACAAATTATAAAAAATAGTCATGTATGGAAGATAAAACCAGCTGTTGATTTTTGGTCTCCATATTTTGTTGATAAATATTCAGGCAAATTAACTAATCAGAAAATTGTAACCCTACCTATTTCGGCTGGTGATGCCATAGTTTTTGATTCTAAGTTATGGCATGGTAGTGGAAAAAATTTAGATGCTAAAGATAGGTTTGCTTATGTTACAAGATGGATTATAAAAGACAAGATATTTCCTATTATACCAAAACCTAAACCACTAACTTTTGGTATGTTTAATTGTGGCTTGTTAACAGAGTATATACT
>NZ_JARJFB010000025.1:0-14518 GCF_034554655.1 Candidatus Megaera venefica | reverse complement strand
AAAAAATGAATGTGCGGTGATTTATTTTTGAAATTCTTGAAATTATATCAAAAATTTAGAGTTTTGACGGAGAGACTATTTAAACCTGATGCTTTATGCTGGGGGTCTGCTGTTATAAGTGCCTCTGGCATGAAATCAGCGGGTAGTTATCGTTTTTACAATGACTTATTGAAGCCCCTAGCACCATCATTTTAATTAAGTTTAGGAGATTGATTATGTGTCTATACGTGAATACAATTTGTGGACTCTAACAGAGCTACGTCAAGACGATCCAAGAGAATATCTAGATGTAATAATACAAAACGCTAAGTTTGATAAGGTTCAAGCTATCCAGTATCAAGGCGATACTGTCTTTGTCATTTCTAAAAATCAATACGAGAAATTCAAAAGTATTTAAGTAAGGTAAAAGACTCTTTCTATAATGGTAAGAGTCTTTTAAAGTTAATCGGTAGGAAGTTCTCCGTATTTGTTAGTACCTTGAGTACCTTTAAAGAAAATAAACCCTATCATTAACAATTGTCCTAAAGGAATAAGAGTAATTAACTGCTACCAACCACTAGCGTTTAAGTCGTGTAGTCGACGATGGGTTACAAAGAATATTTGGATTACATCAATCATGAAAATAATACTCTAAATTGATTTGCTGTTCTAATGACCCATGCAGAATTGTTGAAATGCCAAAGTCTGGCACTATGCAATCTTGCTTAATGGTGTCTGGATATATTGTGGCATCAACAGTCCTAAGACCTCTGCCTATCATTTGAATCATTGTTGACTTATAGGAGCTTGAACGTAGTAAGATAACGCACGAGATTGGCGGATAATCCCAGCCTTCTGTTAGAATAGCAACGTTTACAATTACTTGTGTCTCGCCAGTTTCTAAGGAGTTTAATGCTTTTTGTCTATCCTCTTTAGCCATAGCTCCAGTTACTAAACTAGCCTTAACTCCAAAAGATCTAAAGGTATCTGTAACATTCATTGCGTGTGCTACATCTGAACAGAAAACCACAGTTTTTCTATCAGCAGCTTTTTTGCTCCATTCTTCAACGACTTTCTTATTTAAAGGTATGGTATTAAGTATCTCTGACATTTATTGACCGTGAAATTACCTTGGCTCAAATTAACTGATTCTACCTTTGCCACTGTCGCACTTCATTGATTCTGTAGACTCACGTTTTTTAAACAAATTTTTCCTAGATTATCCCGAGTTTATAAATTTCTTTGTTAAATTCTGCCAATTTGTTAGTATTGAGCTGACCAAGCAAATAAGCTTTAATTTCGCTTGTCCTGCTATTTAGTATTCCGCATAAAGCCTGCAAATTATATCCATTACGCGCCAATTTCGCCTCTATTCCATCCAAATCCGGTACAAGTATAGATTGAATAATTTCAGTTGTAATTGCCTTGGTATAAGACAAGTGGGCCTGTTCCATGGCTTGGGTTAAATAATAATTTATTTGTAATGGAGTAACCAAGCTACTTATAAGTAAATCCATGGCCTCTTGCGTAATGATCTCTAGCATTTTAACATCTTTTCTACAACAATGCTTAAACAACCATGCGCCATAATGTTCTTTATTCTCTACCCAATAATTAAGCTGAAAAAGCTGAGTACGAGCTCCAATTTCTTCCATAGTAGGTCGTTTCAGATCATTGCCAAGCTTTGGATGACCAGCAAGTATAACTGTAAGATTACCACCGTTTATGACACAAGCGTGTTTATGAAATATTTGTAAATTTTAAATACTGTCTGGGTTGACAGGTGTAAAGCCAATGTTATGATAAAGACTTTGAATATAAATAATTATTAAGGATTGTCTTTTTCGTCAATGAATGTTTGTAAAACTCCCTTTTGCCTATCTTTCAGATTATTATCCTCAGCCAGGATAGTGCGTGCTTTTTGAATTAAAAGCTCTAGTTCTGATTCTTCTATAAAGTCTAGAATAGTTTTATGAGATACGCGGTGTTTAACTGAAAATACGGTATCTTCTATACTTTGTGACTTTTCTAACGTTAAAAACCCGGTTATAAAATCTATTATACCTTGATTAGTACTTGTTAGCTCTTTGATATACTTTCCCACTACATCCTTTGATTCCCATTTCTGCCAACAGAAAAGAATATGTGTAAAAAGACCAACTTGTGGCAGTTTTTTGTTACTTACAAATTCCTTAATTCTTTTAAGTGCCAAAGTACGAAGTACCTCAGTATGCTCACTTGTAACTATATTATGCTGGTTTTGTTCTATTTCTGAGTAGATTGAGTATGCCTGCCGTATTACCATTGATATAGATTCAGAATTTTCAAATAGCGTTTTAAGGAGCTCAAATCTTTCCTGTTCTTCCTCCAAACGTTTGATCAACTTTGATGAAATCACTAGCGTAATCGTGTCAATACCCGGACTAATAAAACTTGAAGTATCATCCTCAGGAGGCACTTCATCGCTTAGGTCGTAAATAACTTGAAGTATCGGTTGTATTCTTCCTACTGGTATGTTTGTTGTAAAATGGAATAATTCATGTAAAAAAGCACTGTACATTCCTGACTCTATAAAAGAACGTAGTTTAAGTTTAAGTGCATGTTGATCGTTAGCTAAAGTTATAATTTCCGTCATCACATTTAAAGTAAAAGTATCCTCTGGAATAAATAAAGTGAAATATGTATTAAAACACTCTTCTACGCATACCTTACGTTTCATTCTCCATCCTTCCAGAAAGCTAACGTCACAACCAAACTTCCTGTCGCTAACAATAAATTCATATTTAGGGAATAATCTAGACATCAGCCTTTGAAAGTATTCTAAATCTTCCTCGTGAACTTGCTTGTGTAGATGCTCATAAAAATCCTTTGTTCGTTTCACTTCAAGCTCATAACCATAGGTGTCACCTGTTAAAAATCCGCTATTATCGTCTACTATTGCATAAGCCTTCGGATAAAATACACGTAGTGCCTGCACACCAACGAAATCAGTAACATTTACCTCATCTTGTACTGCTGAGTAGTGAGCTTTAATAGAATTAATAAGGATCTTTACATTTCGAGGGGTTTTAAAACATGGAGAAACGCCATCATAGAATAAATTTCCCCATTCTATTTCATCGAACAGTAGCTTCTTATTTTTTAACGGTTCAACAATTTCTTCTAGTTTCTGGAGAAATAGCTTGTTAAGTTTATTTTTGCTTGGACGTGGAACGTTAAAAGTGCATTGTACGATCTTCTCAAGGTAGTTGTGACCATCGGTATTACCAGCGCTCAGAGAATCTGCTACTTTTCTAGAGTCGCATGCAAGCAAGTAAATAACTTGAGGAAAATCACAGACTGCTTTGATCATTTTCATAAGATCTTTCACCTCATCATCTAAAAGACGATCCAAATCATCTATAATCACCAAAATCTTGTCTTTCTGCTGTTCTAATCGTTCAATAATATCCTTTTTTATATGATGCAAATCTTGAGCTAAAATTTCTGAAGCAGAATTAATACTGTTTTTGATACCAGACAATGTATGGCTGGCGCCTTCTATAACTGCACTTGTACCTGGTATAAGTTTTAACGTGGGAGCCGCCACTGATAGTACCCTTTCCATTAGCTCAAGTTTTTTGGCAAATTCCTTTAAATTATCGCTGACACCCAACATACCTAATCTAGCACGTAATTGATTCAGAAAGGCAGCCGTAAGATTCTTTGTGCAGGAGAACATCCATGGATTAAATCTGAAGATCAAAACCTTTGTTTCTCCTTCACTTTTCTCATTATGTTCTTCAATAAAATGTTCAATAAAGTTAATAATTGTACTTTTACCTGACCCCCAAGGGCCGTAGAGACCATATACAAAGCCCTGTTTCGCTTTAAGCCTAATTATACTCTTTGCAAAAGATTCGGCAAACTGCTTCCTGTCCAAAATATCAAGACTAGGATCTTTGAGATCTTCATCATGT
The DNA here is from genome assembly GCF_034554655.1 of Candidatus Megaera venefica. NCBI lineage: Bacteria > Pseudomonadati > Pseudomonadota > Alphaproteobacteria > Rickettsiales > Rickettsiaceae > Candidatus Megaera > Candidatus Megaera venefica. The sequence goes on along the minus strand of NZ_JARJFB010000025.1, from coordinate 10,580 downwards.
TCTAATTCTTCTTTTGTCATTATTCCATCAATAAAATATATTTGGTGAAGGCGTATTAAAGTTGTGAATGCAATTTTAACTGAAATTAACAGCGCCGCAACTGTTATAATATTCTACTATAACGGCCCATAAACTCTTCACACTCTATTATAGGTGGTATTACAATAATAGTTTATTATAAGTTATTCAAAGCTTTAAAATAGACTAGATTTTACCAGTCTACGTGAGGTATACTCAAAATAGATTAGACTTAAAGGGTACTTTTGAGTTTTAGGAGTTAGTCTTCTGAAAACCCAGTGACCAAAGAAATGAACTTAAGATCAATTTTGTCCTTAAGCATATTAATAGCTGTTTTCTCTAAAATTGATTGGACAGGATTTTCTAGAACTTTGCTCATGATGATTTTAATTTTTCAATTTGTTTTTTTAGGCACGCCCGTGAATTCTGCATTTTCTTTATCTAGTTTAAGAGTACTATCATCATATTTAAATATAAAGCAAAACAAAGCCACAAGAAATAAGGTAGCATCATATATGCATAGTTGGTATATCCAATTCTTAGCTTAATTAAAATATAGGCATTAATAGAAACAAGTAAAATTAATATCAAGAGCGCTACCCAGCTTAAGTGCCAAGTAAAAAATACTGGACTCCATAACCAGTTTAAAAACATCCCAGTCCAATACCACTTTAGTATAGTTTTCTCCCTTTCCCTGTTTAGTTTCCATCCCAAAATAGCTAAGCTAATGTATAAGATTGGCCAGATTATTCCGAAATAATAGCCCGGTGGAGTAAGGGAAGATTTGATTAATTGACCATACCATGGGTACATTCCGAATCTCGTAATGTAGCCAATGGTTATAGATACCAGCTGGAAAGATACAACCCAAGTTATAGGAGCAGAAAAAGCTCGTTTAATCATATATAGTCTACTTGAATGTATTACATTAATTAATGATTGAAGTGAGCGGTGACAAAAAACCGCATTTAGCACCCTTAACTGCAATTTGGTTTAATGCATCGATATTATTGTGGTGATTTAATCATTTTGGGAATAGGAGTACAGACTTAAATTCACCGATATTAAAAGTGCCTACTATTAAAATCAACCCTAAAATACTAATCCCGTCAGCCCCATACTTATGTCATCATCACGCTGTGTCATTTTATTAAGCCCTAACCTTAGTTAATTTCTCGCTAGCTTTAAAGCTAATAATATTACATTTGGCAGCTTTGGCAAGAGCGATATTATTGTGATGATTTAACCCCATTTTGGAATAGGTGCATGGACTTGAATTCACTGATTTCATCGATAGTTACAGATTGTCCTGAGGAGATAAGCTTACTCAAAGAGTTGCAGCAGACGACGCGGGGCCCATAAGAAACTGGATAAAGGTATTGAATGGCACCATATTAGCTCTAATCTAGGAGCAATCACGAAGGAGAAGCGGGAAGCCAAAACCTCAGAGCAAGTAATTGATATCCTTAAAAAAGAACAAAAGTTCCTATCTCAGCTACACGGTACTTTGAAACATCCAGACCATCATGGCCAGATTCTTGCTCCATCAATTCATCAAGAACGTTCAAAAAAGTCTTACTAGACTTGATAATGGTAGCTCTGTTAAGATAGACAATCATACTATGTCATGTCCGCTGAAGTTCATGGAGCATCTGTCAAAACTCGAACAAATGAATTTATACCACACCCTGAGATACAGCAGATCCACAACCAAGTTATCTAGCAGTAAAAACATCTTGAGATAGAAAAAGATATAGGTTGGGTTTAACCTATGATAGAGTTGGTTAAACAAACAATATGGAGGTAGCCCTTATGATAAAAACTAGTAGTTTAACTCCCGAAGAAAAAGCGGTTATAATAAATAAAAATACAGAACCTGGTTATACGGCAACTAATGATGAATTTTTACCAAAAGGCACCTATCTTTGCAGGAAATGCGGTATTGCATTATTTGATTGTAAAGATAAATTCCGTTCTCATACAGGATGGCCTAGTTTTGAGCGTGAATTAGGAAATACAGTAACGCTCAAGCCTACTCCAAATGATCTTCGTACCGAAGTAGTATGTAATAGTTGTAAAGCACATTTAGGTCATGTTTTCTTCGGTGAAGAATATACAAAGCTTAATACAAGATATTGTATTAATTCATTGGCTTTAGATTTTGTCCCATATACTAATATAAAAGATACGGAAGAAGCGATTGTAGCAGCTGGGTGTTTCTGGGGTGTAGAACATTTGTTTAATAAGCTAGATGGCGTACTAAAAGCTGAAGTGGGTTATACAGGTGGACTTGTCGATTACCCAACCTATGAAAAGATATGTAATGGTGATACTGAGCACGTAGAAGCCGTTAGGGTTGTCTATGATCCTAAGATAATTAATTACACGGGGCTAATACAATATTTCTTTGAAATACATAATTTTTCACAAGTAAATGGTCAGGGACCGGATCTTGGGGAACAATACCTAAGTAAAATATTTTTCCATACAGAAACACAATATAAACTAGCCGATAAAGTAATGCAGTATTTAAAAAACATGGGTTATAAAGTAGCAACTCAGCTACATCCGGCTACCACATTTTGGAAGGCAGAAGCTTATCATCAGCAATATTATAATAAAAATTCTGGTCAACCATATTGCCATATCAGGAAAAAACTTTTTTAACTAGAGATGTATCAGTTTAATCCAATAACAGATATCACTTCATATAAAGCGTCCAAATCAAAGCCTCATCTTATAACCCCAATTCGATAATTTGACAGAACCGTTTAGCAAAGAAATCGAAAAAATAAGATAACTTACTTGCATTAGTTATTATTTTTTAATAACCTATAGTTATAAGATAATGAAATATATAACCTATGATTATTTTTAGTATAAGTATAACAAATAAAAATTGGAAGTTATGTGGGGTAGTAGATAAGGTTGAGTAACATTGAAAAAATACAAAACATTCCTAGTAGATTAATTACAGCTTTATTTGTAGATTTCAAAAAAGCAGGAAAAGCTTACAATGCAGCATTAAAATTAGGTTATAAGAAAGACGAAATAAGTATATTAATGTCTGAGGAGACAAAAGCCCACCAAGGGCATAATAGAGCTCATGAAAATGCTTCATTAAGCGATGAAGCAATAAAAGGGGCTGGGGTTGGAGGATCTCTTGGTGTTACAACCGGAGCTATTACCGGTGCCATAATGGCCATGGGAACTGCTTTAGCAATTTCAGGACTTAGCTTAATTATTTCCGGGCCAATTGCGGTGGCCTTAGCTGGAGCTACTGCAGGTGGAATAGCCGGGGGTTTAGTTGGAGCTCTAATTAATATTGGTATCTCTGAAAATCATGTAGAAAATTGTGCAGCAGAAATTAAAAAGGGCGGAGTCTTAATCTGTTTAGCTCCTCACTCGTTAGATGATTGTAAAACTTTAGAAAGCACATGGAAAATTACGGCGGAACAATACTAACTTCTATGTGACATATACAATGTTAGCCCATAAGTGCTAGTAGTTTATTGATGGAAAGATTATCAAAATATTTACATCATTTAAAATATCAGTCTCAACTTAAAAACACCTTGGTGAGCAATATATTTCTGAGCAATACGTGCATCATAACCGAATCCATATTCAAAATTAGATTTCTTAATATCAAATCCTGCACCAACAAGATAAGTCACTCTGGTTTGCACAGTGGTTCTAGGAACAATTAGTGAAGGCGGCTCTCCTTGCAATGCAGCGGTTATTTTTAAAGGCTTATTAATTGCATCATATCTAACAAATCCATGAACTTCAGGAATAAATGTAAAATCTTCAATAGCTATTGAATGATCTAATTTTGCCCCAGCAATTAATTCAGCCTTATTAAACTCTTTTCTATTCACAGTTAAATTCTGAGAACCAGCTCCTGTTTCTGTATAATCTACTTTATTTAACCGCGTGTATTCTATACCAAATAAAGGAGTAATAATGGTATTTGCTGACAAGGAGTGAGTATAACCAGCTGTTATTTCTGTAGTAGTGCTGATTGAGTTATAATCTGCACTAGCTATTGAAATAGTAGGAAAAGTAAACCTTATTTCTTTATTGTCAATTTTACTTGAACCAAGTGATAAAACACCTTGAACAAACCAATTGTTAGCAAGAGTTTTTAGACCATATAGAGATATCACCGATGTGTGAATAACACTTTTGTCTCCCTTATTAGAATCTTTATGATTGACTATATTTTTTATAAAAGTTAAAGCCACTCCTATTGTTGAGTCATCTTCAAACAAAGTATCAAAACCTAAAATGTTCCCAAAATATTTAGCGGAATATCCTGGATGAGTGCCACGTAGTTCTTGCTTTACGTCACCAAAAAAAGGCATAAACCATAATCCGTGAATTTGATTATTGGTATCACCAGCAGTAACACCGGACAAACCACTATCTGTCACCTGTATATTGCTAATTCGTGCATCAATTACACGTGTTGCACCAGAAATCATTTGAGAAGCACTTTCAGCAGCCTGATTAGCTGGCTCACTTCCAAGGGCAATGGCATCTGGTTGCAGTGCATCCAGTAACTGAACAGCATTGCCAGATTGATTTACAACATTAAGCAAATCTTCTCGTGCTGAAGAATTTAAAACGGGAGTAACATTTGGATTATTAGGCACTAAAACAGCTACAACTTGATCAACATTGGGGACTAATACCTGACTCAGAATACCTTCAGAATATGTCCATTTCACGAGTGGATTTGCTGGTGAATTAAGTGCGACGATACTATCGTCAGGAAGGGTCATACTCCCTTCTGCTGTTCCTTCTCCATCAAACTTATCCCTTAACTCCGCAAAAATAGTATATTGTCTACCTGCAGGACCAGGAACAGAAGAAATATCTGTAAGATTTATGGTTACTGTATCAGCACCACTCATATCAATATTTATGCCTTCAGCTGCAAGATGACCCCCCTTGACTCCGTTAAATGTGGAATTAAATTTTGGAGTACCCATAATCACCGCAAAACCCCTAGTAAATAAAGCCGTATTTAGACCAAGATCAAAAATTGTATTATTAGCAGTAGTTTGGCCTGAAAGGGCTATTTCTTCGGCATCAATACCAATTATTGAACCCTTGGTTTCAATAATATCGGCAGATATATTATTAGTTAATGACGATCTATGAGCTGGATTATTTGAAGAAAAACTAACTTTAGAACCATTGCCACCAAAAGAGAAAATATCTATTTTCTTTAAAATATTAGAAGCTCCCTGAAACTCAATAATATTACCGCCAGGATTTATAATACCTACTTCTGCATCCAACGTGGTATTATGGCCAAATATCATGTTAGCTGCCTTGCCTCCAGCAAATTCTACTTTATTTGCACTAACACTAAATCCAGAATTGATACTAAAAGTTGTATTTGATTCTAGGCTAATATTAGCTGATAAATTAAGGTTGGTATTCAATACCAACGATCTATCTGTAGTAAGAACTAAAGACGCCACTTTTGTTCCGGCGGTCCCACTAAATGCCCCTGATAAGGTTGAGTTCTGTAAAATTCTTATTGTCCCATTATCCCCACCTGTACTCTGAAAGTTGTTGGCATAGTTTACACCCGCAGAGTTCAACTCCAAGATACCTGCATTATTATTATAATCTACCAAACCTAGGCCAGAGTAGTCATTTAATCCAATACTGCTCCCTCCCGAACCAGCAGTACCGGGTAAAGTTATTGTTTGTAGCCCACTATATAAAACAGTTAAAAATTTTCCAGTCAAACCAGAATTTCCTACTGATCCTAGAGATATATCATGGAGCATAGTAAATATGCTGTTGTTACCACTAATATCCATAGCTGCTATTATATGATTTCCAGAAGAGAGTAAATTATGAGCTCCACCCAATTTTACACTATCACCATTAACAAAGCCGACCAAACCATTATTTACTCCGACAGTTGCTGGGGTGCCAACTGTTGTATGCTCAGTCGCAGCACCACTAGAAAGCGGTAGAATAATGGCAATAAAAGAGGCAACGGCCCCTAGGGCTTTAAATTTAGACATAATATGAATACTCAACCTAATTATATAATGTAATTAACGATAATATAAGTAATTCGTAATTTACATCAAATACCCATTAATGGGTCAATATGTTATTCGCATAGTAATATTCTTATCAACACTACTTACAGATAATATTGAAATAAGCTATAATTCAGATTGAATAAGTTTTATGTGATATGAATTCATTACAAAATAAAGCATCAAACCCAGAGATATCAACCTGGGTATCTGCTTCAGCTGGAACTGGAAAAACAAAAATACTCACGGATCGGGTACTACGTTTATTATTAAAAGGCGAGGCATTTGATAAGATATTATGCCTCACTTTCACAAACGCAGCGGCGGGAGAGATGAAAGAGCGTATTACTACTGCTCTTGATACATGGTCAAAGCTTGATAGAGATATATTAATTCAGGAATTAAATAAAACAATCGGCAGGGAAGCAACTGATCGGGAAATAGTCATTGCTAGATCATTGTATGATACATATTTAAAGTCTGAAAATAATATTAATATCCAAACTATTCACTCTTTTTGTCAAAAATTACTCAAGAAATTTCCTCTTGAAGCCTCTGTTTCACCAAGTTTTAAAATTATCGATGAAATAGAGGCAGATTATATCTTAAATCAGATTAAAAAACATTTGATGAATGCAGAAGGTTTGGAGCCTATAACTGAGTATTTATCGATCAATTTTCATGAACTGATTATTGATGAAATGCTTAGTGAAATCATCCAACAAAAAACCCAGTTTCTTAAGTCAAAAAATTCATTAGAAAATTTTAAAAATGAAACCACCAAACTTATTGCTGAGCTTCAAAGCTCAAACGATAAATACTATGAGCTAATTAAACAGAATCCAATAGTACAAACTATTGTAGGATTTAATACTACAACAAAAGAGCTAAAAAAATTCTTTTTAACAGAACATGGCCAAAAGAAAAAAAGAATAGTTACTCAGAAAATAGCCAAACCTGGGTCAAATTTATATTTTGACCTAGAAGCAATACAGGAGCAAGTATATCTCCTGGATCAAAAAGAGAAAACTGTAAAACTAAAAAATCACTCCAAACTACTTTCTCTTCTTGGCTCTAAAATAATTGAAGAATATGAACATTATAAATCAACAAAAGCGTTGCTAGATTATGATGATCTCATTATACATTCTTGTAAACTTTTAAATAACAGTACGGCAAGAGAATGGGTACTGTATAAACTAGATGGTGGGATTGATCACTTACTTATTGATGAAGCACAAGACACCAGCAACTATCAATGGCGCATTATTGAAGCTTTGATTGCTGAATTTTACTCAGGTGATGGGGTAGAAAAGAATAACCGCACTGTATTTGTTGTTGGTGATGAGAAACAATCAATATTTAGCTTTCAAGGGGCTGATATTGATTCTTTTTCTCAAATGAACCAATACCTAAAAGAGAAAATGTCTGCCGCCAACAAACATTTCGAAAATGTAAACCTCGAAACATCATATCGCTCAGCAACAGAGGTGCTATACGTGGTATATCAGGTCTTTAATAGAGTAAGAGAACAAATTCCTGGCACATTTTCATCAACTTTAAACCAACTACATGCCTTTCGGAGCAGTCACGCAGGAAGCGTAGAATTATGGCCAATCTGTAGCACTAAAAATTCTGAGAATGAGTTTTGGCCAATAGTTAAATCAGCGGTGGACACCACTTCTTCAAAGGTGCAGCTAGCACAAAAAATTAGTTCTTATATCAAACAAACTCTTGGCTCTGGTAGAATACTTGCTGCAACGAATAAAATTACGTTACCCAATGATTTTATGATTTTATTCAGAAAACGAGATGAATTTACTAAGGAAGTGATTATAGCTCTACAAAATGATGGGATTCCAGTAGCAGGCCTTGATAGAATCACCTTAAGAGGAAATCTGGCTGTACAAGATTTGCTGGCAATTGGAAAATTTGTCTTAAATCCACAAGACGATCTTAACCTTGCAGCACTTCTTAAATCACCAATTATTGGAATCAGCGGATCACTTTTGCACGATATTGCCATCAACCGAGAGAAACAATCAATCTGGAATTATATTGAATTAGAACAATATTCTTCAAAAGAATATAAGTATTTATTTGAGCACCTAAGCATATTTTTTGAAGTATATCAAAAAACCAATGTTGAAACTTTTTTCCAATATATGGTTGATGTACTGGGATATAGACAAGCATTAAATGCGTCTTGCGGTCCGGATAGTAATGACGCTATCGATGAGCTTTTATATGCTTGTCAAGATTTCGCTTCTCAAAATAACAACTCTTTACAAAATTTTATATTTTGGATTGAAAGTAGCGATTCTTCAATAAAGAGAGATTCTAGTAGTTCTGATAAAGTCAAAATAATGACCTTACATGGGGCAAAAGGACTACAAGCTCCTATTGTAATTCTTTGTGACACCACAAGTTTACCAACCAACAATGATCACTTTATCTGGGATAAAGATGACAATTGTTTGTCAGCAAAAAATTCAACTGATGTACCTGATTACTACATTGACCTAAAGAAACTAAAACAACAAAAGATTTATGCAGAATATTTAAGGCTACTTTACGTTGGCATGACAAGAGCCGAAGATCACCTTATAGTATGCGGTTATGAAGGAGGTAGATCAATAGCTGAAAATTGTTGGTTTGAGTTAGTTCATAAAGCGATGAAAGAAATTGCAGTAGAAGTTGATGACGGCAAGTTAATTTATGGTACAAACAATAATTATTTCAATCATAAAGAAAAAAAACTTCCTGAAACTCAAAAGACAGAATATTTCTATCCTTGGAATAAGATTTTTCAAAAAGACATTAATAAGTCAATCTCTGTACAATACATTTCTAACTCATTATCAACAGTAAGTCCGGCACAATATGGAGTAATATTTCACAAAATTCTTGAAGATTCGGTTGCTGCAAAAGAAATGTCTATTATGAGTAATCACCCCTTGATTGGCACACTTGATGAAAAATCTCAAAAACGTATTACGAAAAGTATCGAACTATTGTCAGCAAATATAGAATTTAATAGCCTGATTCAAAACCATACTCTAACAGAACTATCAATTGGAACTTTAGGTGATGAGAAGATCAACCTAGGAAGAATTGATTTGATGATTCATTTAGAAAAAGAAATAATCATTATCGATTATAAATCAGATATCAATCCTGCAACTAGCCTTAATACCGCTCCAGAAAATTACATTACCCAACTTCTTTCTTACAAAAAAATAGTTCAAAAAATATATCCAGAGAAAAAAATTCGTATCCAAATTTTATGGTTAGAAAATGGTCAGCTAATGGAAGTTCCTACAATTGTACCCGCTTGAATATGCTAATTAGTTGACACTTAGCAACCTTTCGTATATATTGATTTATCTTTTACTAAAGATTATGTGATATATCTTAAACTTATACAACTTTACTGAGCTGAGCTAATCTAATGAAAACTAAACAATTACCTACACCTTTATTGGATACATATAAAACCATAAACAAGATTGATGATAATAGCTGGGATGCTGTTCAATATGTGCTACTGAACTTCAAAAAACTTGCTGACAACGCTGGATATAGTTTTGTAGAAGCCTTGAAGATTTGTTCTGAAACAGCTGGTTTATTAGATGCTAAAAAAATATCCTTCCTCATAAAGCCTGGATTTGTTGGTAGGGATTTGTATAATGCTGATTTAGCAGCTGAGGTCATATCTTCTGGTGTTGTTACAACTGATAAATTTCATGGCCCACTACTAAGAAAGGGCGGAGAATTTAATGGTACATTAAGGGATTACGTAATCGGGCAAGATTTACCCCAAGTGCTTAATGCTTTAAACCAACCTTTAGTGGATACGCAAAAAATAATAAACAATATTAATGATAACAGCGAATTAATTACTAACACACTTTCTATTATAAATCCTGTTCAGGTTTTTTCGGAAAATTCCAAAGTAGAAGTAAAAGATTTTGATCATGGTTTTCAAGATGCTTATTTAGGTGCAATCCTAAACGGAGGTGGAAACTCGTGTATATATGCACTAAAAAGTGAACCTAATAAAATAATAAGAATTTCCCAAGCTAGTGGTTACCATGATAGCATATCCATAGTCATGGACGTTAATGATTGGTTACAAAATAAACTTGCATATAAAAACGTTTGCAACTTAGTTGCATTTAAAAATAAGTACCCAGAATTACCAGTTGCACAAATTGATGATGTATTTTTTATACGTGCTCAAAAAGTGATTAGTCCTTATAAATTTGGTAATAAAGATAGCGTTGATTCAATTAAAGGTAATACCGATTTCTATTATATGGCAACAATTATGGAAAAATTAATTGACGAACATCCTGATTTGGATAGTGATGCGGTAATTAATGCCCAAGCCATTTTTAAAAAACTTAATAGTCTCTCCGTCAAAACTCTAAATTTTTGATATAATTTCAAGAATTTCAAAAATAAATCACCGCACATTCATTTTTT
>NZ_JARJFB010000024.1:0-14658 GCF_034554655.1 Candidatus Megaera venefica | reverse complement strand
TTGCTAGTGCGGTCATATAATTAAAATAATCTGTAGATATATTAATCCCAGTAAAACTTGATCCATTATTAGCAAAACATGAAGCAAAGTTATAAGTAATATCAGTAACTGCCTGTGATCCATGATGTGTTATTAAATTTTGAGAAGAGGGAATAAGGAGTGTAATAGCTGTAAAAAGCAGTACACCAACAGGCATAACAAGAAATACTATGATAACATAATTTATTTCGTTAAGAGCAATCCTCTTGCCGAAGAAATTTGCTGCTTCTCCTGTAATTAAACCTCGCAGAAATACAGCGACCATAAGGTAGGATAACATAGCAAAGAAGCCCGATCCAATTCCTTCGATAATGAATTTGCTTATAATCAAATTGGAAAAAAGAACTAATGTGCTCAAGGGCGAGTAGTTTTCTAGGCATGCATTGGGTGATCCATCGGAGCTCATGGTAATAGAAAGTGCCCACATTAGAGATGGAAATTTGTCATATATTAATTCTTTTCCTATGTAATTAAAATTGTCGATTAGGCTATTATCACCAAGGATATAAGGTAACCCATAGCTAGTTTCTCCAAGATTAATAACGAACAATGAAGTGATCATGACGAAGACTACAACACAATATAGTGCCCAGCTTAATCGAAGCGAGCCAAGCAAAAATCCATAAGTAAAAATCATAGCAACTGGTAACGTTATAACTAAAATCAAACAAAACATTACAGCTTCTCTTGAAGGTGATTCAAAAGGATGGGCTGAAGCGCTTGCAAATAAAGATCCTCCATTTGCAACTAAGTTTTTTATTGCAACTTGTCCTGCAATTGGACCAATATACATTTGTTCACCTATACCATCAATGTTAGTAAAAGAAAATGTGCCCAGGAAGTCATGCGGTAGGCCAAAACTTATAAGTGTAACTGCAGCAAATAGGGAAAATGGCAATAGAATAAATAATAAAGCCCTTAGGAAATCGTCATAGAAATTACCAATGAATGGGTTGTGGCTATTGATTATGCCTCTAATAAAAGCAATAAAAACTGCAATGCCTGTAGCTCCAGAAAGAAAATTTTGCGCTGTCAGAGCAAAAATATGAGCGAACATACCTAGCTCTTTTTCTGGGTTATGACTTTGCCAGAAAGTTCCAGTCATAAAGGAGACAGATGCATTTAACGCAGAAGAAAAGCTTATTTTTTCTATTGCTGGCGTAAAAAACGGAAATAAATCTTGATAATATATAATTAAGAAAGTTGAGATCATGCATATTATATTAAAATACATGAGGGTCAAGAAGTAGTCTTGCCAGTTTTGACTTTCCCACCGAGCTCGTTTATTTTTTAATTGTTCATGCTCTGCATGCTCATACCTGTATATAAAAGCTATATATTTACCAAACAATGGTGCAATAATAGTTATTATAGTAAAAAAAACTAAAGCTTGAAGAATCATTTTAGTGCTTAAAAGATACTGGAGTATCTTCTTTTGGAAGCCATAGAGGTTTTTTTAAGCCGCAGCTAGATAACATAAATAATGCTAGCAATACAAAAACTGGTTGTTTCATTTTATTTTTAACTATAGAAATATTGAAGTGATATATTAAATTATGCAGGAAACTTGCTTTGAATAAAAGATATTTATACCTTATTGGTCTGGTTTTGCTTGTTTTTCTTGCGCATATTGTTAGAGCTGAGAAACTGATAGTTACAAAGCATGACGAGTTTCTTGACACGGATACTAATTTTTTTGATTCCGAGGGGAACAAAGTTTATCTAGATCAGTATGAAGGAAGCACTATATTGCTTGTTTTTTGGGCTACTTGGTGTGGTAGTTGTGTAGGTGAACTTCCATCACTTGATAATTTACAAAAAGATTTTCGTAAACTACCATTCAAAGTTATAGCCGTTTCAGAAGATTATCAAGATTTATTTCCGTTTTTTACGCCAGCAATAGAAAAAATAAGCTTTTCTTCTGCGTTAAATGCATCTGTCTCCTTTATGACTGGAACTTTCTGGCAAAGTTGGCTTACCTACGGCTTATTTGATAAACGCAGAAGGAAAGATAAAATACATATTCAACGGGGTTGTAAAGTGGCATGACAATGATGTGCGACAAATGATACTTGCGCAAATAGAAGGAAACTTGCCGTTGCCTAAGAATACTTTTAAAAGTGCCTCGTTAAATAAACAGGTTGGAAAAGCCAAAAGATTGGAAGAGTCCTCTAGCCATTTTATATTTAAGCTATTTAGATAATCAATTAATTCAGACTTCAAAAATGATGATAAAGGCCTAATAACCTGGGTATTATTATAAAAAAAACTATTTGAATAGCTAAGGCCCAATATGCTGCTTTTTTTATTTTTACGCATTAAATACGTCTCAAGCATATCATCTAAATGGTGAGCAGTTAACAGTATGTTTATACCAAATTCATGGCATTTTTTGCTGATCATACTATAGCGTGCGTCCCTAGCTCTTTCTTGAATTGCCACTTTATTACCGCCATTATCCCAGGACAATTCATAAAATTCATGACCAAGCCCCGATGCTGCAATTTTGACAAACTCAATTTCTTCAGACGACTCTGGGCGTAAGTTATGGTTAACACTAAAGACTACAAGACGAATTTTTCGAGATTTAGCCCAGGTGGATGTAAGGTGTAGTAGTGCAATAGAGTCAGACCCTCCAGAAACGCTTAAGGCGACTCCATTGGAAGTCGCCTCACTTATTTCTGATAATAGAGGATTGATACTCTTATCAAACCTCTTCTGCATCATTACTCAAAAACCCCAAAAGTTGATAACCTTGTAATCGTATTATCAAGATATACCACAAGTTCTTTCCTAACTTCTTTAGGATCCTCAATTTTTATATTATCTTTATTTACAGTAAGTTGTCCATCAGCCACTTCTTTGACTAAATTATCAAGAATTTGCTTCTTAGTATTTTTACCATCCATATATTTAAGAGCAAAACGATCAAATATATCGATACCTACTGGAGCATGGTTAAAACCAGTAATCCAAGTGCTGCTAGTATTGTTCACCTGATATAAAGCCAAATTACTTAATGTTGGTTTTTCAAGATTTACTTTAGACTTATCTCTTTCAAATAAAGAAATTTCCATGTACCCCTTCATTACTAGATTCATAGCACTACTGAGCAAATCAGCTTCTATCTGAGCCTTGCAATCATCCTTAAAAAACTTACTAGCTTTTTCAGCAATAGTTCCAAGTTTCAAAGGATACCCCTTATATTCAACAAAAACATAAAGCGCAGCTTTTAAGCATGGAGAAGATGAGGACACATACCGATTTTCATCACCCTTAAAGAAGAATTTTATAACTTCATTACTCTCTAAATTTTTTTGATTAAAAGGTTTCTCAGGAACAATATCGAGCGAAATAGCAAATTCTCTAATATTATCATTATTCAACGCTCTATTTATTGCTACATTACCATGGCAAAGCAACGTGCTTCTAAACCTTCTATTATTAATAAAATCTAGATATTGCTCAGTTTTTACTATGTCATTTAAACTTTGCAATTTCTCAACTACTGATGGCTTCATGTTTCCTAAATACATCGTTGATAGAGCCACATCTGATAGATATTGCAAACCTTGTTTTGCAGCATCTGCCATAAAATCAGTAAAATAGAACTGCTTATTATTATCTTCAAGGTATTCGTGCCTGATATAGTGATCACGTTGTTTTGATAATAACTCAGCTTCCTGAGATAACATTTTTGCATATGGAGTATCTTGCCCTTCTAAACTCTCTTTTACAAAAGCAAGCAACGCACGCGCCTGGGCAATTTTATCAAGTGGAGAAACAAAACTCTTTGCATGATACATCATCATATCTCTAACGGTTCTGATCATATTCCAGCCAGGAAGAGTATTATAACTAATGTATGCTATACCGTTCTCTGATAAATTTTTATTACAGATCTCAAAGATTTTATCTTGTACAAATTCTGGAACCCAAGAAAAAACGCCATGACAAATTATATAGTCAAACTTACCAAATGACTCATCAACATCGGTAATAGAGCAATGCTTAAGCTCAATATTTTTTAGCCCCATTGCCTTAATATGCTTCTGACCATCCTCAACTTGTACTTTAGACAAGTCTACGCCTACATAATACCCCTTAGGATAATGTACTGCATGAGGAATAAGATTTCCACCAGCCGCGCTTCCAAGCTCTAAAACTCTAGCCGTTTCAATCTTCGGAGGATTCATTCCAAATAACTTGCCAAGAGTAGCTAATTTTTCAGGGCTACTTTGTATATAAGGATAGCTTTCATATGGCATTTCATCGTATGCATATATTTCTGTTGTATTTGTCATAATCTAAATAATTCAATTTTTATTAAACCGGGATCTTGAATGTAAATCCAAGGGTAAACTCACCAACACCAATCGTTTTCTTAATTGGCTTTTGAGCCACAAACGATTGTGTTTGGATATCGAAAGTATCATATTTCACTTTAATATCATTTACAACCTGTAACTTCGCACCAAAATCTACGCTTATATTTTCGGATAAATCTCTAGCTATCCCTCCACCTGCCTGCCATGCAAAACAATTTACAGTATTTTTTGTGATTCTAAAAAATTCAAATTTATTACCAAGACCGATAGGAGCTAAGGCATCAGTGGTGGTAATGGTAGGCCTTATAGAAAGTCTTGCTATACCCGCACCCAAAATTACATATGGCTTTAATTTAGCGAATTGCTCGCTAAATTCGTATATAAAATTTGCTGTATATACATTAGCAGATACCTTGGTCCTACCAGGGGTCCTCGGAATATTTGCTACAACAATTCCACCGAAGGTAACTGGTTTTACAGGCAATAAATATGTAAGTCCATATTTTGGTTGGTATGTTCCAGAAATTTCTACCATCATATTGGGGTAAAAACTATAACCAATGCGTCCCCCAACCATTGTTGACTGCTTTAACCTAAACTTTGCATCAGTATCTTTATCTACAAAACTTTTTACTATTGGTTCAGAAAGGCCTAATTCCGTTCCAATATATATGTACCTATCTTCTGCATTATTTGCACATGCAGTGCTTATTGAAAACAAAATTGTACTTGTTAGTAAAGCAGCCCTTACGCCTCGCGTGACTATTTTCATAAAACCTTTCTTAATTAATAAATAAGCCAGAAAATTAGTCTTGGATTATATATAACAAAATTTTTCGGTCAAATAAAAATAGCATTACTGACAAACATTACAAATTCAGGTCTCCTTACATCGTCATACCGGACTTGATCCGGTATCTCAGGCAATGAAAAAGGAGATCCTGAAACAAGTTCAGGATGACTGCGTTGTATTCAGAGTTATAAGAAATTTTCTTCTAAATGACAATTCCAAAACAAATTAATAAAGTGACGCAATAGAAACCTTCTTGTTCCTAAACAGCAACGCCCCAACTTCTTCCATTACTGGGAAAATCCTATTTAACTCACCAAGAAATTCACTGTCGCTTACTTTCTTACCAAGATCTTTTTCAATTGCTTTATGAATCTCTCCGAGAGATTTGTCTCCGCTTATCATACTTCTGAATAAATGCTCAGTGTATTGAGAAACAGAAATATTAATCGACACATCAGCAAGAAAATCTGATTTAAATGAGAAAGCTATTCTTGAACCCATAAGACCCTGATTATTTTTTATATAATCCGAAATTTGTGCTGGAAGATTACCAATTGTATAAATATATGGAATATTATCCATATCAGTTACTTTTGCCGTCGGTTTTTTCTTCTTAGAGACATAAAAGCTATGCTTAATAATAGATCCACACATAATTTCACATACTGCTTGCTGCTTCCACTTATCCATTGCCTTAATTTTTTTCAAAAACTCAGGATCCTGAAAATAAGTTTCAGGTTTTAGCATTATTCTGCTATGGGGTGAATTATAATCAACAAAATTCAAACCAGCTTTTTCAACATATTCATACAGTTGAGGTACGGTATAAGCTCTATCTTGTTTATGCAGAAACATATCATACATACCAACATCACCATGATTAATATGGTCTGCAAGCAATTCCGCCCCTCTCTTATACCAATTAGTATTTGGTAAGGCATTTACAACTGCCCAACCATTCTTCACTTCTTCTTGGCGGGAAGTAATGCCTTCATTTACCATTCTAAGCATATCCTGTATTTGATAAACTCCGGTTCTTCCGTATTGAGCATACACCATGATTCCCATACCTCCATCATCGGTAAGGGAATCTGCAAGCACTTTCAATCCATCATCTGGTGATTCAAGATGGTGTAAAACACCTGTACATGTTATATAGTCAAATTTTCCTAGTTTAAGCGCTGGGATGTTTAATATGCTATCATGTATCCATGTTATATTAGTAAGGCCACGATATTCCGCCCTCTTCTGGGCAATAGCCATAGAGTTTTTACTAAAATCTAAATAAATTACTTCAGCATCAGTATCTTTTAACTGCTCAGCTAAATAAACCGTAGAATCTCCAGTCCCTCCCCCGGCAATCAGAACACGAAAACCCTTTTTAAAATCTTTCTTACCCTCAAAAAGCCAGTGATTAATTTCACCAAGATAGTCGCCATAAACTTTAAGTATTCGCGTTTTGTCATCTTCAGGATTTCTAAGCGGATAAGGATAATCTAAATAATGTTCTTGAACTTCCTTTAAGCCTTTTAAGTCTTTTGTTTTTACAGTTTTTTGTTTTGTTGTCATAATAATTTTCAATGAATTTTTTCTTACATGAGACTTTGTACTAGATTGCATAGTAATAGTCAATATTATGACATAAATTTAATTAAAATTACTAATGTTATAGTCATACCAGGCAAATATGGTAAACCTAGACTTGATAAAGTATCTCAAGTAACAAAAGAAATTTTTGAACAAAAGAAAGGCAGACGTAGCATAATTAAGCTCAGCATTACAATCAAAAAAATTAATTAACAAAACTGCGCAATATTAATCTTTTTGTTTCTTTGCAAAAACACTCCAACTTCTTCCAATACTGGAAAAATCCTATTCAATTCGTCAAGGAATTCGCTGTCGCTTACTTTCTTACCAAGATCTTTCTCAATTGCTTTATGAATCTCTCCTAGAGATTTGTCTCCGCTTATCATATTTCTGAATAAATGCTCAGTGTAGTGAGAAACGGGAATACTAATCGACACTTCAGGAATATCATCTGATTTAAATGAAAAACCTATACTCGAACCAATACGACTCTGATTGATTTTTATGTGATCTGCAATTTTCAGAGGAATGTCATGGATTATATAAATGTATAGAACATTATCCAAATCAGTTATTTTTGCTATTGTATTTTTCTTTTTAGAAACGTAAAAACTATGTTTAACAATAGAGCCACACATAATTTCACATACGGCTTGCTGCTTCCACTTATCCATTGCCTTAATTTTTTTCAAAAACTCAGGATCCTGAAAATAAGTTTCAGGTTTAAGCATTACTCTACTATAAGCTGAATTATACTCAACAAAATTCAAACCAGCTTTTTCAACAAACTCATACAATTGAGGCACTGTGTAAGCTCTATCTTGCTTATGCAGGAACATATCATACATACCAACATCGCCATACGGACCAAGATCACCACTCAATTCCGCTCCCCCTCTCTTATACCAATTAGTATTTGGTAAGGCATTTACAACTGCCCAACCATTCTTCACTTCTTCTTGGCGGGAAGTAATGCCTTCATTTACCATTCTAAGCATATCCTGCATTTGATAAACTCCGGTTCTTCCGTATTGAGCATACACCATGATTCCCATACCTCCATCATCGGTAAGGGAATCTGCAAGCACTTTCAATCCATCATCTGGTGATTCAAGATGGTGTAAAACACCTGTACATGTTATATAGTCAAATTTTCCTAGTTTAAGCGCTGGGATATTTAATATGCTATCATGTATCCATGTTATATTAGTAAGGCCACGATATTCCGCCCTCTTCTGGGCAATAGCCATAGAGTTTTTACTAAAATCTAAATAAATTACTTCAGCATCAGTATCTTTTAACTGCTCAGCTAAATAAACCGTAGAATCTCCAGTCCCTCCCCCGGCAATCAGAACACGAAAACCCTTTTTAAAATCTTTCTTACCATCGAAAAGCCAATGGTTAATCTCGCCAAGATAATCGCCATAAATTTTAAGTATTCGCGTTTTGTCATCTTCAGGATTTCTAAGCGGATAAGGATAATCTAAATAATGTTCTTGAACTTCTTTTAAGCCTTTTAGATCTTTTGTTTTGCCAGTTTTTTGTTTTGTTGTCATAATAATTTTCAATGAATTTTTTCTTACATGAGACTTTGTACTAGATTACGTCGCACTGGTCAATATTTTGATATAAGTTTAACATATTCCTACCAGGGAAAAATGGTCGCCTAAACTCAGGGCGTCGCTAATAATTCATTATGCTAAACTTGATTCAGCACCCTCTTACAGTTACATGGATCTTGAGTCCAGCTCGTGATAACTAGTTTTTACATAAATCTCGAGTTAAGCTCAGCATGGTCTACTAAGTAATAGATTTAAGAAAATACATTATGTCTAGCGCTTCTCTTGGTGACAATTTGTCTGGATCTACTTTGCTTATCTCATCATACAGTTTTTTATGCTCTTCTGAACTTGGGTTTAATGCAAATAAATTCATATTATGCGATTCATCCTTAAGTACTTTTTTACCAGACTTCATAGAATCTTTTTCTAATTTGTTTAGCAGTTCCTTTGCCTTCTGGATAACTGACTTTGGCAAGCCAGCAAGCTGTGCAACGTGAATACCGTAAGATCTATCTGCCGAACCTTTTTTAATTTTGTGTAAAAACAAAATATGTTCACCATTATCGTCAATATCAACTGTGTAATTCGCTAGACTCGGTAAAATTTCTTCCATTGCAGTAAGTTCATGATAATGGGTAGCAAATAAACAACGCGCTCTTATTTTATCATGTATATGCTCAAGCACCGACCAGGCAATTGCAACACCGTCATAAGTTGACGTACCACGACCTACTTCATCTAATATAATGAGCGATTGATGGGTAGCTTGAGCGAGAATCGCAGATGTTTCAAGCATTTCCAGCATGAAAGTAGATTGACCTCTGCCCAAATCATCACCAGCCCCAATACGACTAAAAATTTTATCTACTATACCAATTTCAGCACTAACCGCTGGAACAAAAGAACCCATTTGAGCAAGTATTGAAATAAGAGCATTTTGCCTTAAAAAAGTACTTTTACCGGCCATATTTGGTCCCGTAATGAGCCATATTCTTTCATCCATAGACAATTGACAATCATTTTGAATAAAACAATCATTAGATTTGGCCAAAACCCTTTCCACCACCGGGTGCCTACCTCCTATTATGCTAAAAACCAAGTCTCCAGTTAATTTTGGTCTACAGTAATCATACTTCTTGGCAGTAAACGCATAGCTACAGTAAACATCAAGCTGACTCAAGGCATTCGCTAAAGTTAATAACAACTGATGATTATCAATAACTTGCGAGCATATTTTGTCATATAATTCTTGTTCCAAATTAACAACAAGAAGCTTTGCATTGACCATATTGCTTTCAAGTTCCTGCAACTCCGACGTGGTATATCGAATTGAGTTTATAGTGGTTTGTCTGTGAATAAACTTATCATCCACAATTTTATTTGCATGCCTTGAGGTGATCTCAACAAATAAACCAATTACGTTATTATTTGTAATTTTAAGCGAGTCTATTCCAGTTTCCTTGCGATATTTATCTCGAATTTGTTCTATTTTACTGCGCCCATTATCTAATAAATCATGCAGTTGGGAAACTTTAGGATGATAATCAAGTTTGATAATTTTTCCATCAGAAATCGAGTTCGAAGCATCTTCTCGAATAGACTCATCGATAATTTCATATAATGAATGCAAACCAATTAGTGGCTTTATGATATTTTCTATATTTTCATTTATGCCTAAGCCTTTTAAATTTACAAAATCTGCCATAATTTTTTCTGCTATCTCAATCGTGTATTTAATACTAAGGAGATCTTTGGGAGTGCTTCTACGCATATTAATACGAGTAATACAACGCTCAAGGTCACCCGTTTTACTTAAGGATTTGCGAACAGCCTCAGTTAGCAACATATTGTCATAAAAAAATGCAGTAGTCTCTAATCGCTTGTTTATAGCCACAATATCCAAAAGTGGCGCTAAAATATATTGATAAAGCAATCTACTTCCTGCCTTTGTTATAGTTTCATCGATGCAAGAAAATAAACTACCTTTTAATCCACCATTTTGGACATTGGTAATTTCTAGATTTCGACGCGTTGAGGCATCAATGCTCATGAATTTAAAGTAATTCAAAATTTTTGGCTTAGGCAACTTCGGCATATTCTCTTTTTGGGTTAGCGATACATACTCTAATAAACTACCAACAGCGGAAACCCCAGAACTACTTAGGTTGCCTATGGCAGATAAATCGCTAATTTTATAAAATTCTAGAATAATCTTTTCGCATTTAGCAATAGCATAAAAACTGTCAACTTGGAAAGAGATCATCTTGCTAAGTTGCCCTCCTATTTTTGATGCTAGTTCATTTGATCGATATTTTTCAGCCAGTAAAACTTCTTTTGGCGAAAGCCTTGCAATCTCGTTTATTATTTCAGCTTCTGGAATTGTAATCACTGAGATTTCAGAAGTTGACAGATCAACAGAAGCAATTGCTGCTGATTTGTTTTCAACAGCTATACTAACCAAATAATTCGGTGTACCTGCCTCCAGCAAAGATTCTTCGATAATTGTGCCAGGAGTAATAATTCTTGTAATAGACCTATTAACAACGGCCTTATACCCCCCTCTCTTTTTTGCTTCCTCTGGCGTCTCCATCTGATCACAAATAGCTACCTTAAAGCCTTCTTCAAGCAATTTATTGAGATAATTAAACAAAGCATGATACGGTACACCACACATAGCAATCTCACTTTCCCCAGTCTTACCTCGTTTCGTAAGAGCTATACCAAGAACTCTACTGGCTGTGATAGCATCTTCATAAAACAGTTCATAAAAGTCTCCCATTCTGAATAACACTAAACATTCAATATTAGCAAACTTGATATCCAAATATTGCCTCATTACTTGCGTAGCATTTGGGTAATTATATTTTTCTTTAAACTGCTCTAGATGCATAATTTTTGAATTATTCAGGATTTATTATTAACGTATTTATATTTAACAGATAGGTCTGGAATTATAAGGTGATCCGCTTAGGCAACATAGGTCATACCTGGCTTGATCCGTGGTCTTCTTCCAATCGTATAAGATCCTGAAACAAGTTCAGGATGAAAGTATTTTATTCCAGGATAACTGCCGCGTATAAAAATACAATCATACCGGACTTGATCCGGTATCTTCTTATGCTCAACAAAATCCACAAGTCAACCTCAGGATTTTTTTATCAAAAAATATCAAACTTACTTTGTATAAGCTTTTTTTCAGCTGACTCGATGAGGCTACTCGCTAAATTATCAGTAAATTCTTTGGACTGAAGGCTTACACCAAAACGCTTCTTAAACCAAGATTGTTTTTGTTCTATATACTCGATTTTTACCTCATCGCCAAATTTTTCTTGAATAAATGAGTACAAACTATCTATGCCATCGACCAAACCATAATCAAGCGCTGTTTGCCCAGACCAAAATTCTCCATTAAAAATTATTTCATCAGTTTGAGTAAGCTTTCCACCTCTTCTTTCTTTTACAGTATCGATAAAATGGTCATGAATATCTTTCTGAATCTTTTTGATAATTTTTACATCCGACTCTTTTTCAGGCTGGAATGGGTCAAGGACAGATTTCGTCTTACCCTGTGTATATACTCTTCTTTCAATTCCAAGCTTTTCTATAGCCTCATGAAAACCAAAGCCAGCTGCTATAACACCTATACTTCCTACAATAGAACTTCTATTCGCAAAAATTTTGTCTCCAGCACACGCTAACCAGTACCCTCCTGAAGCAGCCACATCCTCTATAAAACTATATACCGGAATATCTTTTTCTTTAGCAAGTTCTATTATTCTGCTTGCTATTAATTCCGATTGAACTGGTGAACCGCCAGGCGAATTTATGGCAAGACAAACAGCTTTCAAACGTTCAGTCTTAAACATTTTTTCGATCAATTTATTAAGTGAGCAAAGCGTAAGTCCGGATTTCATCGCCCCTACTTTACCTATGACCCCATCGAGTCTAAGTACAGCAATTACAGGTTTTGTCCCTCCAAAACCAAAAGTTAATACCGAGATCAACTGATCAATTTTACCAAAACGCCTATTTGTTGCATCCTCTCTTGTGCTAGTAATTGTATTACTATTCCTGTTTTTCACTTGGAACCTCTTCATTTTTCACCTCTTTATTATCATTTTTTACTTCAGCTGCAGTTACCTCTACTACCGTTTTTTTGGCTTTTCCAACCTGTTTATTTAACGAGGCACTTTTAAAAGTATTCTTAGGCAACGGCAAGTTTCCTTCTATTTGCGCAAGTATCATTTGTCGCACATCATTGTCATGCCACTTTACAACCCCGTTGAATATGTATTTTATCTTTCCTTCTGCGTTTATCAAATAAGCCGTAGGTAAGCCAACTATGCCAGAAAGTTCCAGTCATAAAGGAGACAGATGCATTTAACGCAGAAGAAAAGCTTATTTTTTCTATTGCTGGCGTAAAAAACGGAAATAAATCTTGATAATCTTCTGAAACGGCTATAACTTTGAATGGTAGTTTACGAAAATCTTTTTGTAAATTATCAAGTGATGGAAGTTCACCTACACAACTACCACACCAAGTAGCCCAAAAAACAAGCAATATAGTGCTTCCTTCATACTAATCTAGATAAACTTTGTTCCCCTCGGAATCAAAAAAATTAGTATCCGTGTCAAGAAACTCGTCATGCTTTGTAACTATCAGTTTCTCAGCTCTAACAATATGCGCAAGAAAAACAAGCAAAACCAGACCAATAAGGTATAAATATCTTTTATTCAAAGCAAGTTTCCTGCATAATTTAATATATCACTTCAATATTTCTATAGTTAAAAATAAAATGAAACAACCAGTTTTTGTATTGCTAGCATTATTTATGTTATCTAGCTGCGGCTTAAAAAAACCTCTATGGCTTCCAAAAGAAGATACTCCAGTATCTTTTAAGCACTAAAATGATTCTTCAAGCTTTAGTTTTTTTTACTATAATAACTATTATTGCACCATTGTTTGGTAAATATATAGCTTTTATATACAGGTATGAGCATGCAGAGCATGAACAATTAAAAAATAAACGAGCTCGGTGGGAAAGTCAAAACTGGCAAGACTACTTCTTGACCCTCATGTATTTTAATATAATATGCATGATCTCAACTTTCTTAATTATATATTATCAAGATTTATTTCCGTTTTTTACGCCAGCAATAGAAAAAATAAGCTTTTCTTCTGCGTTAAATGCATCTGTCTCCTTTATGACTGGAACTTTCTGGCAAAGTCATAACCCAGAAAAAGAGCTAGGTATGTTCGCTCATATTTTTGCTCTGACAGCGCAAAATTTTCTTTCTGGAGCTACAGGCATTGCAGTTTTTATTGCTTTTATTAGAGGCATAATCAATAGCCACAACCCATTCATTGGTAATTTCTATGACGATTTCCTAAGGGCTTTATTATTTATTCTATTGCCATTTTCCCTATTTGCTGCAGTTACACTTATAAGTTTTGGCCTACCGCATGACTTCCTGGGCACATTTTCTTTTACTAACATTGATGGTATAGGTGAACAAATGTATATTGGTCCAATTGCAGGACAAGTTGCAATAAAAAACTTAGTTGCAAATGGAGGATCTTTATTTGCAAGCGCTTCAGCCCATCCTTTTGAATCACCTTCAAGAGAAGCTGTAATGTTTTGTTTGATTTTAGTTATAACGTTACCAGTTGCTATGATTTTTACTTATGGATTTTTGCTTGGCTCGCTTCGATTAAGCTGGGCACTATATTGTGTTGTAGTCTTCGTCATGATCACTTCATTGTTCGTTATTAATCTTGGAGAAACTAGCTATGGGTTACCTTATATCCTTGGTGATAATAGCCTAATCGACAATTTTAATTACATAGGAAAAGAATTAATATATGACAAATTTCCATCTCTAATGTGGGCACTTTCTATTACCATGAGCTCCGATGGATCACCCAATGCATGCCTAGAAAACTACTCGCCCTTGAGCACATTAGTTCTTTTTTCCAATTTGATTATAAGCAAATTCATTATCGAAGGAATTGGATCGGGCTTCTTTGCTATGTTATCCTACCTTATGGTCGCTGTATTTCTGCGAGGTTTAATTACAGGAGAAGCAGCAAATTTCTTCGGCAAGAGGATTGCTCTTAACGAAATAAATTATGTTATCATAGTATTTCTTGTTATGCCTGTTGGTGTACTGCTTTTTACAGCTATTACACTCCTTATTCCCTCTTCTCAAAATTTAATAACACATCATGGATCACAGGCAGTTACTGATATTACTTATAACTTTGCTTCATGTTTTGCTAATAATGGATCAAGTTTTACTGGGATTAATATATCTACAGATTATTTTAATTATATGACCGCACTAGCAA
>NZ_JARJFB010000023.1:0-14670 GCF_034554655.1 Candidatus Megaera venefica | reverse complement strand
CTTCAGACACATCAAGATCTTGCTGCAAATATTCATAACCACAAAAATATTGCCAATAAATATTTTCCTTTAGCTCTTCCTCCGTAAACGAATCAGAACCGTTGTACATAGCTTGAAGCATTGATAGTGCTAGCATTACTCTATGATCTTTCTTATTTCTACCAAATTGCTTGATTTCAATGTTAGGCAATGCTCTGGCTTCAAGTTCAGACCAATTTACTAAATCCCTTAGTTTATATAACTTGTTTTTAGGATTTAGTTTTGTAGATAATTTCTCTTCAAATAACCTTTCTTGTTTTTGGAGAAAAGTAATATTTTCTATAGGCATAATTTTAAAATCCGTAAGCTTTATGCGGTAATTATACCATTTTCTTATGGATTTTGTAAGCTGTTTATGACATGAAACCCCTTGTTAATTCAGGCGGGGAGAGTTTTGACGGAGGGACTATATAAATTTAATTTCGTAGGAGACCAATAGTCAGAATTAATAAAAATTCTGGAGCTATTTTGTTAAATAAAAGAAACTCCTTACACACCATATTCCTGTTTAATCGTATCCAGAACATCTTGATATGCAGTATTTAGAAGTGGCTCACCGTGCGCGCTTAACAAATGTCTAAAGGATAATTGTTTTAATCTCTCAAAATCACTGGCTTTTACTGCCATCGCTTGCTGCCAAATTTTTGAAATAGTTGCCTTACCAAAAAAAACTTGCTCTTTATATGTAGCAGCAGTTTGTTCGCTGAAATACTCATCTGCGCTTAGCCAATTTTTAATACTATCACAACTAAGCAAAATACCATCATGCTGTTTAATATAAATTACTGCCTCTGGAAAATTTGCTGTTGCATAAATTAATAATGAACAATTGGCAAACGGTTGTTGTCCTTGTGCAGTAAATACGACGTCGATACGACAGCCATGTTGATTTTGCATACCTGGTAATGCCCAAAGAGCGGCTTGATATTTATTGACATAAAAAGCATCATCACGACCATGGAATGCACCAATACTGATAACTTTATCAACTTGACCAAGTTTTTCTAAAGCTATCAACCCAATATCAGTCAAGCGGACGCTATTTATTAGAGATAATTTACCTTCTTCACGTACAATTATCATGTTACGACTATGTTGCAATTCAACACCATCATGTACTGTTTTATTAATTCCAGAGACAAAAAAGATATCATCAAAAATTTGTTTTATTTCGCCATGCGGCCAAGCTGGTGTTTGCAATGTCATTACGTTTAGCTCCCCATTTGTTTATTTATACTGTTCTGCTGAACTCTAAGCTAATAAATCTAGCAAGTGTTAGGTATCTAATCAAGCGGTATTAACTTGACGGTGTGCCTTTATGCTAGCAATAAAAGTGTGATTAGGGTCGTCAAAAATACTATAAACACGATGAATATAGCTGTTTTCTGGTTATGAATAACTGTTAATTTAGTGGATATTTGATGCTCCAGGCTGTCAATTGACCATGATTCGGTGATTGGAGGATCTTCGTTACTTTTGCTGAACCACCAGGAATGTAACTGCAAAAATATTTTGCCAAACCATTCAATCAGGTTAATAGATTCTGTATGAAATTTTTTAATTTTGTATTTTAATGCTAGATAAAAACCAAGAGATATTATAATAAGTTGCTTTAAGCTATCAAAACTAAACATAACAGGATAATCAAAGGTTGTACCGTTAGTTAAAAACAGTAATTTGCTACCAAATAAACCAACACATATTAAAACAAAACTCATGAGAATTAGACTCGCTTGCGTATAGTTATTGAGCAATATCCTTTGATTGGCTACATGTTTTTTAAAACAATTCTTCCAAGGGAGCGAATAAACTGTTATTAAGCTCAATAATATTGGAGCTAGGTAGAATACATCTCCTGAGAATAGATGGGAAATAGCCGATTTAATTTGCAGCGCAGAAGTTCCTGGAAGGCTTATCATCATAGCTATACTAATTATTGAGCTGAGTACAATAGTATTATTACTAATTTTCTTTAGATCAGAGCAATCAATAATCCCTATGGAATCTATTACACTTGCTGTGCAAAGACTAAGGCTGGCTTTATACAAGATATGTATGAACAAGTAGTAGATGACTGAGTTAATTGCAACGAAGCTACCGATACTGATTCCCATTAACATTAATCCCATAGCCATAATTGATAGGTAACACAATAGCTTGAGTATGTTGTTTTCCAGAATGGCTTTAATACTTGCGTAAAGTATCATCATTATGCCGACATATTTTAGGGCTAATAACCCAGAAAAAAGCTTTAGTATGAGCAGTAGAGATAGTTTGGTAGTAAATGAAATGAGGTAGATGAATCCTGAGGTTGAGGCGTTTTGGTAGTAGTTCACCATCCAACCGCTAAAGGGGAAGGCTGCTATATTTATCAACAGGCCAATAAGCATCATTATTAGTACAACGTTAGAATATTCAGGATTAGACATCAAAGACGTAATACTAATTAGCGTAAGTGATTTACTCTTGGAGATAATATGCACAATACCGAGTAAAATTAGGCTGCTGCTTGTAAAATGTGTAATAAAATATTTTTTTGCTGATCTTATGCTAAAACGACCTTCTCCAATAAAAATTATCGAAGATGAAAATAACATCATTAGCTCAAGGCCAATAAATAGAGAGAGAAAATCGCCAGCAAACAGGCATAATAAGGAGGATGCTGCGTAAGCACTGCCAAGTATTATTTCAAGTTTTTTATTTTGTCCTATGGAATAAAGATTAGCCGCAATTAGAACTATGCAAAAAGCGAAGCCGATTAACTTATTGTAAAATGAGCCATCCCAAATAATTTCTGTTTTAAATAAATCAAAAATCACTTGTGGGGGCATAATGTAGATAGATATTAGAGCTGCAATTGGCATAAAAATAGCGATATACCTAAAGATTTTCTCCTGTTTACGCGTGGCAATCAAACCAACGATAAACGCTAATACTATAAATGCGGGGTGATGGTACATATGATTATATAAAGCCTAAAAATTTTACTATCACTTGTTGTATAAAAAAGAATCCAACTACGCCAGATAGGCATAAAATAATACTAATAATCATGAATGTTGGCAATTTTTTCTCAGCCTCATAGTTTGAGCTTGTAACTCTATTGGTGCTTTCGTTCTCAGATTCTTCAACAAAATATGGTTTTAGTTTAAGGTGTAAAATAAAATGTTCTGAAGCTGGGCGATAAATAAAAATAAGCATCTTTATCACATATGCAGCAGTAAACAGAGAGCTAATTAAAAGAATGGTAATCACAAGAAAGTTATTTTGTTCTGCAGCGGCAAGAAGAATATAAAACTTGCTTATAAAACCAGCAAATGGTGGGATACCAATTAGCGATAAGCCAGCTATCAGCATTACAAAACTAGTTTTAGGCATGGTGTTTTTTATTCCCACCAATTCACTTAAATTATAAGAATTCTTAACACTGTATATGTTGCCAGCTGCATAAAACATACAAATCTTGGAAAAGGAGTGAGAGATCATGTGCATTACCGCCGCTACAAAGCCTTTAGGCGAGAGTAAAAAGGCGCTTAGCAGCGCTATTGAGAGCTGATTAATGGTTGAGTAAGCTAGTATCATCTTAATTTCATTAAAACGCAGCACCTGGAAAGAGCTATAAATTATTGTTACAATAGGGAACAAAACTAGCCAATTATAACTGGCAAATAATGTTTGCAAGTAAGCAATACCAAATACATAAGCGATAATTTTGTATGTGCAGAATAGCCCGGTTTTTACTACAACCACTGCATGAAGTAGAGCGCTGACTGGGTATGAGGCAACCATTGCAGATGGTAACCATCCATGCAGAGGAAAAAGTGCCGATTTTGCGGTACCAAAAATCATCATTAATAGTAGTATTATTGCGTACGAATCTTTAAAATGACCGGCAATAAATCCGCCTTGTACAAAGTTGCCACCTCCTGTGTTAACATATATAATGATGATTGCTGGCAAGAGGAGTAGTAGCGCGCTAATCATCAGGATTTTTAAATACTTAAACAATCCTTGAGTAGATTTTTTATTAGTGGAATGAACAATCAATGGTATTGTAAAAAGCGTAAGCATTTCATAGAAGATAAACATAGTGAACAGGTTGGCTGAAAGTGCGATAAAACTTCCAGTCATGATGCAGCAATTAAGAAAAAACAAAAATCTATTGCTGTTCTTTATCTCATTAATTGCCAGGAATTTTATGGTATATAAGAGAGAACAAGTCCACAATACCGCTAGCAAATTTAAGAAAATCATACCTAGTGACTCCAATCGCAGAGCGATAGAGTATTTTCCAAAGTCAAGTATAGTAAAGCTTGGCTCAATACCATTGAGAAATAAGTAATCAAGCATAAGTACATTACATAGGAACGATACGCTTGTAGCAATTAGGAAGAAGCTTCGAACAGGAGAATCTTCTTTTGAGATGAAGGGAGTGATGAGATTAACTATACCGATAAATATCGTCAGAATTACTAGAATATTTGGCCCGGCAAGTTGCATCATTTTTTTCGTAGATTATAAATATTTGTTATATCAGTTCTTGCTGAGTTAAAAACCATCGCTATGCTAAACTTGTTTCAGCACCTTCTTTTTGTCTCATGTAATCCTGAAATAAATTCAGGAGAACTTCTTGCAGTTTGTTTGTACACCTAAAATTCAATTTACTATAACCGATTCGGTATAGCCAGCAAGCGTTGCCATATTATTCATATAAATAAGAGATATTATTTGAATTACGACTATTGCTGTTAGACCGTATAGTTTAGTTTCTATTTTTATTGTCTCATTATGATGCGGACTAAAAAAGATAGCTTTCGCCAGTCTTAAATGATAGAGAAGCGCAAGTATTGAAGCTAAAACTACTATTATAAATTCTATTATTAAATTTTTGCTAATTAGTAAATCAAACATATTTATTTTGATTAAAAACATACTAGTAATAGGCATGCCAGCACTGAACAATAGACTAAAGGCCACAAGAGTTTTGAAAAAAGTGCTCCTCTCTATATAGACAAAGTTTATAAATCTTAGATCTTCTTTTTTATTTTGTATGTGTGCAACAATAGTAAATAATGCAATTTTATTTATTGCGTCAACAATCAACAATTGAAATAAGAGTTGTTTTGCTTCTGGAATGGTAATTAATAAAAATATATAGCCAATTTGAGAAGCTGTGGAGTAGATAATGACTTTTTTGAAGTCGCGCGATCTAAGAGCTAAAAATGTACAGATTGCTATTGTAAAGATAGCGATTGGGCGGAAAATTAAGGATAAACTATTGATAATTGCTTCATTATCAATAGTAAAATGTATAAATCGTAAAGTAATATATACTCCTAAAACACTTGATATTGCAGCCAAGTATGAAAGCACAAATGGTGCGGTCGAAGAATAGGACCTGATCATCCAAAAGTGCATTGGGAAAAAAGCCATTTTTAATATTACGCCAGTTATGAAAAATGCCACAGCAGTTATTACTAATCTCGAATTATCGTTATTGCTTAAAATATTGGCTACATCAGAAATATTTAGGCTGCCTGTTAGTGCAAAAAGGAAGCCTATACCTATCAGGATAAGCGTAGCACCAATTGTTCCCATTATTAAGTAATCAAATGCACCTATCAATGCTTTGGGCGATCTTCCTTTAGACATAAGTACATAAGTAGATAAGGATGAAATCTCAATAAATACATAAATATTAAAAAGATCATTTGTACTTATGACGCCTAGGTAACCAACATGCGCAAATAGTAAAAGTGAATAGAAAATATGCTGTTTACCGTATTCTATATAGTTTGTAATAGTGACATTAATTAGCTCTTTGCCAAAGATAAGAAAAAATAGTAATACGGCATTTATAAAGATAATAACGGGTTGGTTTAGAGGGTCTAGCCTATATTCAATACCAATTGGTGCTGGCCAATTTCCAAAAGCATAAAAGATTGCATTCATTTTCGTTAGCTGAAACGCATAAACTGAGAGCAACAGAGATAAAGACATGCTAATAATAGCTATTAGCCAGGCGGAAAATCTATTGAAGCTTAATACAGCAAAAAGTGCTCCAGCAAACGGAATCAGGATTTGTAACGCTGGGAAATGCTTTGCTAAAATATTCATAGTAGGGTGTTCCTTTGGTCTATCTCGCTTGCATTTACAGTGTTGTATTCACGTTTTATTTGATAAATTAAAGCAAGGCCAACAGACATGGTAGCAAACCCAACGACTATTGCTGTTAGCATCAATACATGTGGTATCGGACTCGAGTATATGTGTGGGCAGTTTAATGCATTTTGGCAAATATCTATAGGTACAATGCCGTCTCTAGTTTTCCCAAGTGATATATAAAAAATGAGCACAGAGCTTTGGAATACACCAAGGCCAATAATTTTTCTTACGTAATTGTCACTAGTCAGCATTATAAACAAACCAGCGTTTAGTACAATTATGGCAAATATGTATATCAAATGTTGCATTTTATAGGTTTAGTCCTCTCGAAGTAAAGTGTATATTAAGCACATCACGGATGAAACTGTAAGGCCAACACCAATTTCAATCAAAAAAATTCCTAAATGTTGTCCGGCAATTGCATTGCTTTGAAGTGAGTTGTAGTTTAAGTAGTTATCGCTGAATATCAAAGAGACAACACCGGTTCCTGCATACAAAAACACTCCCATTACGCTGCATATTAGCAAAGCCTTGATAGAAATAAATCTTAAAAAATGCTCCTTACCAAAAACTAGTTCATATCCGATTATTCCTGTAGCAAAAATTACACCAGCTTGGAAGCCACCACCTGGTGATATTTCACCATTTAGTTGAATATAAATTGCATATAAAGTTATGTAGGGAATGATAAATGATAATATAAGTTTTATTACTATAAAATCTTTAAGCATGATTATTTTTCCTAGAAACAATTACTAACACAGCAAGACCAGCAATCAGAATAACTGTTGTTTCACCGAGTGTATCGTAACCTCGGTAACTGGCAAGTATAGCTGCCACAAAGGATGGAATGGCTATATCGGTCCTTGTGTTTTGGAGATAGTATTTTGTTAAATGTGTTTGTACCTCTGAATCTTGTGTGCCAAATGATGGTAAATCAAGGCTTATCCAGGTCAGTATAACCACAAAAAAGGAGCATAAAATTGCTGCTAATAGGGTGTTTAATTTTTTTAGTTTCCCAGTATCTTCTCCAACGATTTTGGCTACGTTAAGTAGGACACAAGTTGATAAGCAAGCACCAAGTGCTGTCTCAGTCATGGCTACATCGGGAGCATCCATGAATAAGTAGCATATACCGATGAACAAACTGAATACAGACATAATGATGATAGATTCAATTAAATTACGGCTTATGATTAGCCAGAAACAAGTAATTAGCAAAACTAAAGATGCAATAAAAAGAAGCATCTTATCTAATACGAAGCTAATCTTAAAAGGTAGGGTAAAAAACTCTTCCATATGAATTACTTAATCCTCCCTTGTTTATCAATTTTATAAAGTAGTGATGACCTCCCAAGGGCAAAGGTCAATGCTGGATTTAAGATAAAGAGTACAACTGTGATGGCTAATAACTTAAATGAAGAGCTGTAGCTATCTTGCAGCATAGCCAAACCGATTAAACAGAAAGGAATGCCGCAACATTCTATTACGCTTACTGCATGTAACTTTGTATAAAAATCTGGAAAACGAAATAGGCCAACTATTCCTGATATAATGAAAAGTATTCCTATAAATATCATAATCCAACCGAGGTATATCATAATACTATTCTCAATTTAATGACATTAAAGAATTATACAAATAATGCGATGGCAGTGACTATATGGGAGCATGATCATTCCCATACGACGTATCATTCGGAACTTAAGTCCATGATCTTTTTTGTCATCGTAGATCCTGATAGCTGCTTTCAGGATGACTATTAGTTTAATTTCTACATTATATTTTTCTAATATTCAAGAAGTACAAAGCAAGCACAGAATTATTTAATTTAATTCACTTTAGTCCTTAGTGATCAATAGATTATAGATAATATTATCAAATACCCGAGTTTTTTAGCGATCGGGGTTTATTATCTAACTTAATAAAGGGGGTTATTTTGCAAAAGGGTTGGATAAGTCCAGAGTTTCTTATTAAATCAAGTAAGGCTGATAATACAGTTATTATTGGATATGCAAGTGTTTTTGAAGTAACTGATAACCAAAATGATATTATTTTAAAAGGTGCTTTCAAAAATTCTGAAAGTCATAATGTTAAATTGCTTTGGCAGCATGATGTTACCAAGCCAATAGGAGTTATTAAATGTCTAGAAGAAGATGAATATGGTCTTAAAATTGAAGCTGAAATTAATAATAAAACTCTATTAGGTTCTGAAGCTACTGCACTTATAAAGCAA
Source organism: Candidatus Megaera venefica (assembly GCF_034554655.1). NCBI lineage: Bacteria > Pseudomonadati > Pseudomonadota > Alphaproteobacteria > Rickettsiales > Rickettsiaceae > Candidatus Megaera > Candidatus Megaera venefica. The sequence continues at coordinate 6,230 of NZ_JARJFB010000023.1, read as the reverse complement.
AAAGCTGTCAGTGGATTAAGTATTGGGTTTACCATCAAATCATCAGATTACAATAACCAAGGTTTGCGTATTATTCATGACGTTGAGCTGATGGAAGTAAGTATTGTTACCTTTCCGGCAAATAGTATGGCTGGAATTAACCAAATAAAGCAACGGAGTTTAAATGATACAAATTTTAACTGCAGATCATTAGAAGAGCTAGCTTATTTAGTAAAGAAATTAGAAAAAATTTAGGAGAAATATGCAAGAGAGTGAAATACAAGCAATCGCATTTGACGTAAAAAAAATTTTGGCTAAAGAGTCAGCTGCGCAAATAAAAATCAATGAGATAGAGGGTAGGATTAACAAAATGGATCATTATTTTTCAAACACCCATACAGATAATTTTTCAATTAACGAAGAAAAATCAGCGTTAGATAATTTTATACGTAAAGGGATAGAAAGCGACTTTATAACGAAATCTCTTAGTGGTGGAGCAGAAGAAGGAGGAATGCTAATTACTCCAACTTTAAGTCAAAAAATTATTTCGGGAATCAACGCAAGGTCTCCAATGCGTCAAATTGCCTCTATAGAAACTATTTCGACAAGAGCCTTAGACATAATTATTGAAGATGGAAAATTTGTCTCTGGATGGATTGGAGAAGACAAAGCAAGGCCTGATACAGATACCCCTAAACTGAAGAAAAAAACTATTCAAGTACATGAAATATATGCTCAACCAAAAGCTACTCAGAGCATTATCGATGATTCTGAGATAAATATTGAAAATTGGTTGGCTGAGCGCTTGATAGACAGCTTTGTTAGGCTGGAAAACGAAGCTTTTATCACTGGAGATGGCGCTAACAAGCCGAATGGTTTGCTAAAAGACCCTAAAGTGGAAGCTATAGCAGTTGGTGCAGCTGTTACGCCTGAAATGCTATTAAAGCTTATAAATACCCTTGATGATGGGTATCTTGCTAATGCTAGTTTTTTAATGAATCGTGGTACTTTATCAGCTATTCAATCCCTTCAAGATAAGACGGGGAGATTTATTTGGCAGCAATCACTTACTGCTCCATTAGAACAAAGTATTTTTGGAATTCCTATTGTTATCGATTCTCATATGCCAGAGATAGGTGCTAACAGTTTATCAATTGCAATTGGCGATTTTAAGTCAGCATATAAGATAATTGACAGGTCTGGAATTAATTTGATTAGGGATCCCTATACAGACAAGCCGTTTGTTAGGTTTTATGCTGTTAAAAGAGTTGGTGGTGATGTGGTAAATCCTGCCGCTATTAAATTTGCTAAGTTTTCCGTCTAAATGTTATTGGGGCTGCTTTAAATAGCGGCCCTTTTTTATGGAGTACAAAAATGATCGTAAGTTATTTTGTAAAAGGCATTAAAGCAGAAGAGATTTGGCCATTAGAGGAGGTCAAAAATTACCTACGTATTTCCCATAAATATGACGATAATTTGATACAAAGCCTTATTGAGTCGGCAACAGAAGCGGCAGAAAATTTTACCGGCCTAAGCATATATCAAAGGCAAATAGAGTGTAAAATACAGAATGCTAAAAGTGATTTTACTTTAAGATATCTGCCTATACTTAGGGTTGAGGAGGTTTATTTAGTTAAAAAAGAACAAAAAGAAAAAATTACGAACAAATTTGGTTATGCAAATACTACTACTAATCGAGTTTATTTAAATGATGACTATGTCGGTCAAGATATTGAAATAGGTTATCTTGCAGGTCATAAGAAGATACCGAGCACTATAAGCCATGGAATACTTATGCATGTTGCATCGATGTACGAGCATTCAGAAAATGGAACAAACTTAAACTCTCAAATTCGAGATTTATATTTGCCGTATAGAATTATGAAAATTTAACCAAGTGAGTAGATATGAAAAATTCTAAGATGATTTCTCAAATGGTTCATAAGATCATTTTTCTTAAAAATATTGCAAATTCTGAAATAGATCAGCCAAAATGGGAGCAAGTAGAGGAAAGTTTTGCTGAAGTGAAACCGGTATGTGACAACAGGTTTATCTTACTAGAAGGAATGCAGTTTGGCAACGTTATCACAGAAGAGTATTTTCTTTTTACAACCAGGTTCATTAAAGACATTGATAAGACCATGCGTATTAGCTTTCATAATCAGATTTTTGAGATAAAAAGAATTATTGATGAAGACTCTAAAGGTAGAATGTTAGGAATAGTTGCCCTTAAGGTATGAATAAGTATAGTAAATTAATTATTTAAATAACTTACAAAAATTGCTACTATAGGTTTAAATTTATAAAATTAGGAGAAAATATGAAAGAAACATTTAACCTTTTAGTATTGTGTTTAATTTTGTTCATAGCAAATGCTGCATTAGCTGTCGAACTACCTAAGGATTTTGTTAATTTAAAAGAGATTGAGCCTTCTATTATTGAGAATCTTCGTTATTTTTCTAACGAAAATTTTATTGGTAGAAAAATAGATGGTTACAACGCAAATCGAGTAATTTTAACCCATAAAGCTGCCATAGCGTTAGTAAAAGTTCAACAAGAATTACTAAAAGACGGCTATTCTTTAGTTATATACGATGCATACCGTCCCCAAAGAGCGGTTGATCTTTTTATGAAATGGAGTAAGGATTCAGAAGATCAAATTGCCAAAGAAAAATACTACCCCAATATTAATAAAGCTGATGTTTTTAAATTAGGATACGTTGCTGAAAAATCAGGCCACAGCCGAGGTAGCACTGTGGACTTATCAATCATAAAAGTAGGTGATTCCCTTAAACCCATTACCTTACAAAAGCGTCAGTTAAAAAATGGCAGTATTATACCATTCTTGCATGATGGCACTGTGGATATGGGGTCGTCATTTGACCTATTTGGAGAAGCATCCCATCATGATAATAACTTAATTGAAAAAGAGTTCTTAGACCAACGTAATTATTTAAGAAGAGTAATGAAAAAAAATGGATTTAATGATTATCAAGAAGAATGGTGGCATTACACTTTAAAAGATGAACCTTTTCCTGATACTTACTTTGATTTTATAGTTGAATAAAGGACTTAACTTATATAACTAAACTTTACTTACCTGTGTAACGTTACAAGCTTCTTCAACTTATTTAAAACTACCAATAACCGTCGCTACCTGAGCTAGTGTTAAAAGGTAAAAATAATAGCTAACAATTTTTAAATCCATATAGAAAAAAATTATGTCACTTACATTTATTCACGATTTTCAAAATCGAATCTATTCTTCTTTGTCAGAGGATAAAGAAATTATGTTCATAGTTAAAAAAGTATATATAGGGGCTATTCAAGATGGAGTTAGCCCATTTTTGCTTATAAATGTTGCAAAAGCTGACGATCTCTCTGTTCATAATATTGCCCTATATGAGGTTGAATTTCAGGTTTCAGCTTATGCGAAGGATCAAAATCATCAATTATTAGTAAAGCTTTCTGATTTGATAGTAAGCAATCTGTCCAAGATAAATAGATTATTTGGCGGATATATGATTGATGGTATCAAGGCTAATAATATGCAATTTGAGAAAGCAAAGGATTTGGTTTTGAATAGACTAGTTATTAATTATAAATCATTTATAAAAAAAGAAGGTTACTAATGAATTTTCATAACGTAAATTTACCCAAATATATAGAGATATTTGCAGTAGGCGTTTCAGAATTTACTACATCATGTGCTACATCCATGTCAGGACGAGAGGTTAGATCCTCGGATAGTCAAATAGCTCGTAGGCGTTACCTTTTAAAAGGATGTAGATTATCTCAGCTTCAGTTTGATGCTTTTAATAGCTTTTTTATTGCAAGAGCTGGCAAAAGATTTTCTTTTCGCTTAAAAGATTATTTTGATTTTAAGGTTGATAAACAAATTATTGCTACTGGTGATGATATAGAAACAAAATTTCAGTTAAAAAAGCTATATCAGGATGATTTTGCACCTTACTTACGCAGTATAACAAAACCTAAAATTAGTACTTTAAAACTTTGGCTAAATAATGAAGAAATTGTTCCGCAAGACATAGGTTTAAATGACGGAATTGTAAATCTAGGTAAGCCACTTCCCACAGGCGTTAAACTGGTGGCCAGTTTTGAATTTGATGTTCCGGTGCGATTTGCTAATGATAACTTTGAATACAGTTTTAATAAAGACGGGACAATAAGTTTAGATAAAGCTGAATTGATTGAGGTATTAGAATGAGTTTAAAAGAAGATTTGATTTATATGTTTGATATAAAATGCAAAAATGGTGAGGAATTTCATCTAACTTCATCATCAGTTTCTTATAAAATAGATAGTATAGATTATATACCAAATTCTGGTTTAAATTTTATTTCTGGAGAATTTGATGAATCTGCTCGTAATAATGTTTGTATAAAAGGAGTTTTCGAGCAAGATGGTATTCAAAAAAAAGATAATTTAGCCGGGGCTTTGGTTAAAATATCTCATTTGAATTCTGGGAAATTAGTACATTTTATAAGTTATTTTTGTACTCAATATCTAAGCAAAGACCTAGAGTTTGAGATGCGATGTGAGTCAGAGGTTATCAAATATAATCAGTCACTTTTACAAATGTTCAGCAAGACATGTAGAGCAAATTTTGGTGATAGTAGGTGCAAAGTTTCAATAGAAGAGTATGCGGTAAGGACTGAAGTTACTGATTTTGTTGGGAATTTACTTAGATGTGCATTTGAAGGATTTGATAATGGATATTTTAAAAATGGCAGGTTGCTAGCAGTTGGGGAAGAAAATAATAAGTACGAGTTCAAAATATTATCGCACCTTGGGAACAATATTGACATTGATCTAGACACAGAGTTTGATTTTACAAAACATAAATTAGTCACTTTAATTCCTGGGTGCGATAAAAACTATAGAACTTGTTGCTATTCTTTTAATAATGCAGTAAATTTCAGGGGTGAACCGGTCATCCCGGAGTCTAATATTATAGAAAATTGATAACAGAATTTATTGATGTTGAAGCATTTTTTATCTGGTTTTTTGAGTGTATTTAGGTTGGGGCAGGTGTCCACAAAATATATTAATACAGTTGATATTTCAGAGTATTTTATCCAAGCTAGCCAAGACATCAGTAGTTCGTATGAGAAGATAAAGATAGACCATGAAAGAAAGTAAAAAATTTTTTGATAATAATCGCTTGAACAAAGGATACAGCAGAGTTGTTAACTTTTATCAAAGTGATGCTAACCTAATTCGTAAGAAATATAAGCATGTCCTTCCTCCCATCGAAATGACGGAACAATACGAGGAGCTTTATCCAGGTACTTTTGAGAAGTTATTGGATATGGCTCAGCGCGAGCAAAACCACAGACACTCTATGGATCTCTTGGAGATAGAAAGGCACGCTAGAGATACAAAGTTAGGCAGAATGTTTGCATTAATTTTTATTGCGATTATAGCGTTTGGAACAGTGATATTAGCCGCTTTAGGAGGCGTGTTGATTGCAACTTTATTTGCTCTGTTTGCTTTTTGTTGTATCACAATCGTCTCTTACCTTTATTCTAAAACGTATATTAAAAAAGAGCCGAATAAAGTTAGGTATAATAACAACAGGCCTAATAACCCTAGACACAGAACAGCCTAGGGGTTGGGGTCTATCTATCTAACTAACTTGGCCAAAATAGCTATTTTCTGTGGCTTAATTCTTTATCCTAGCTTTTTATTTCAATTTTTTTAGAAGTTTCTTTTTCTTGTTTTGGTATTTTTATATGCAAAATACCATTCTCGAATTTAGCGTTTACTACCTGAGTCGACGGATACTAGGCTGCACAACGGAGCGTTGCACAAACCTATTATCTCTCATGATGATCTCTTCCTTTTTACCTTTTTTTATAGTCAAAATATTATCGTTGATTCTAACTTCTATATCGGACTGATTAAGTCCTGGAAGCTCTGCATCTATAAAATACTTTAAAAGTTGCACGATTAGCGCGATTAATTTAAGTATTTCTAAATATTATTGTAAAATATCTACAAAGCTTATGTCAAGCGTTATTTAAACCTTAGATTGCATCACTGTGCTACTTAGGTATAAAAGTAAAAAGATTATAAATTCATTCTATCTGAGTAACAAATGTTATTATCAAGTTACCTATTATTCCAAGGTATAAAAGACTAACCCTTAGTTAACTTATGGTAATGAGCAGGTTGAAGTTATAAAAATTAGGCCTTGCCTAAAGATAAAAATCCATCATTTATTTATC
>NZ_JARJFB010000022.1:0-14751 GCF_034554655.1 Candidatus Megaera venefica | reverse complement strand
CTATGGCTCATTTTATGATCAAATTCGAAGGGAGAATTTAAGTGCCTATAATCGAATTTACACAAATAGATGGAAAGTCTCCATTTGTTATTAAACATCATGCTAAAGGCTTTTTAAAATACCCTGTTAGGCTGTCAACTCAATTAGCTGAGCTAATTTCTTGGAAGTTTTATAGATCTTCAACGTTATCACCATTAGGTGCATCACCCAATGCATGAACTTCTAAATGACCCGCTATTACTGGCATATTACCACCATGAGCTATTACTGGCATATTACCACCATGAGCTATTACTGGCATATTACCACCAGCGAATTCTACATCGTTACCTGCATTACCATCTTTCATAATCCTTTCTCCAAAAATTAAATTGATTTTTCTTAAAGCCTCGCGCTCCATAGCCGCGCTATTGAAGGCTCTAATTATGGCTCTGTTGCAAATTTAAGGGCGTGGTATTATTCTATTTCTACATTTGCAACAGCGCCGTATGGCATAAGATTAAGTTACGTTTTTATCCATCACTCAAATCATCTTCAATTAATCCAAGCAATTCTAAAGCTTTTTGTTTATCTAAAATAGAAAATTGTTTATTTGTACTTTCTACGGAAACAGTACTTATGGAAGTATTATCGCTCTCTGAAATTGTTATAGTAGTATTTGTTATATTTAATTTATTGAGTATAGATTGAATTTTCTCTACTTTAGGGTTGACGTTATACTCAATAAGCTTTGTGTAAATATTACTTCTATCTGAATTAATATCTGTCATAGCTTTAAGTAAGTACTTTAAAGCAACTGGTGACTCCTGAAGACCAAGCTGAATCGGATTTTTATCGTTTGCATTAGTTAAAGCGAGTAATTCAGGATTATTCTCAACTAGTACATAAATAGTGTCTTTGTTTCCTGTTCTCACTGCAAAATGTAGTGCATTAAAACCAGAACTTGTCTGCTTTATCACAATCCACGGAAATTTCTCCATTATTAATGCCACAGTATCACTATTTGCATTTAATACTGCATAATGCAAAATGGTAAAACCTTCTTTTCCTATTAATTGATCATCAGAATTTGTTCTTTCTATAACTTTCTTCAAAGCAAAATCAGCGTTATGCCTTACTATCATTTTAAGCAACTTGAATTTTACTTCTGTCTGTGGCATTCCATCTATTAACCTAATAACTAGATTTTGATTACCTATATTGAGAGCTTTTTCCAATTCAATGTGATACTTCATTCCTTATCCTGCTTTTTTAATTTTCAACAGTATATTCCCCTATTCCTAATATTGTTTTATTATCATAGGTAATTGATAAGAGTTTATATTATTTTTTGATTTCTTGCTCCTTCACCCGCTGTCTAAATCTCTGAACATGCATATTATGCTCTTGAAGTGTACTAGAAAAGTTATGTCCACCACTACCATCAACAACAAAATATAGCGCATCAGTTTTTGCTGGTAAAACAGATGCCTCAAGTGATGCAACCCCAGGACAAGAAATTGGACCTGGTGGAAGTCCCACTATTTTGTATGTATTATATTTTGAATCAATTTGTAAATCTGCGCGTGATAAGGCACGATTCAACTTATATTTCCCCTCAGTCACAGCATAGATCACTGTTGGATCAGCTTGAAGCTTTATCCCTTTCCTCAAGCGATTAATAAAAACTCCTGCTATAAGAGGACGCTCTTTTTCATTACCAGCTTCTTTTTCGACTATCGAAGCAAAAATAAGTACATCTTTCCTAGTCTTTAAAGGCGAATCTTCTTTAAGTTTTAGCATCACAGAATCTAGAGCTTTTGACATACCGCGGCGCATTTCATCAATAATTTTTTCACGCAAATCACCATATGTATAAAAATAAGTTGAAGGCATGAGATAGCCTTCTGGGATATTAAGATTAATTTGCCCAAATAGCCGATCTTCGGCATTTATTTTTGTAATAATTTCACTAACTGTTTGCCCCTCAGCAATAGTAAGTCTGTGAACCACTGATTTTCCACTGGCAAGCTTTGTGAGAACTTGATAGGGAGATATAGCTTTCGTAAACTCGTACTCACCGCTTTTGAGGGGTTTATAGAACCCATACAACTTACTAATAAACTCAAATAGAATTCTATGTTGGATTATACCATCCTGCTCAAGAATTATACTAATTTTATGAGTAGAACTACCAGATTTAATGATAACTATCTTCTTCTCTGCAAGTCTTCCAGGCAACACTAAGTAGCTACCAATAATATTGGCTATGGTGATAGTGGTAAGTGCTAAAGAAACTATAGCAATTAATTTTATTTTTAAGAAGCTATTAACAAGCACTAAAGGTCAACCTCAACAGTTTGCACTTCAGTATCAGTTGCGTTTGTTATTTTCTCGATCTTTAATTTAGCATTTTTTAGCATGGACTCACAGTGTTTCTTGAGCAATACTCCACGTTCAAAACTCTCAACAGCGTTTGCAAGATCTTCCTGACCTGTATCAATTTTTCTTACAATTTCTTCAAGTTCGGCAAGCGCCGACTCAAAACTCATTTTTTCAATAGCTTTAGATTGGGTCATAGGATAAAATTGTTTTTGATTAATTAAACATTATTTGTTTTTCACATGCAAGTTAGAATTCTCAAACCTACCAAATCATCAATGCAATCAGCAAATGGTAATAATAAATGGTTACTAGAGTTTGTCAAACAGCCTAATTGCAAATTTAAGGAATCGACGCAAGGCAGAACTTCTTCAGTTGATATGTATAACGAATTAAAGATTTTTTTTCCAACTCTTGAGCAAGCCATTGCTTTTGCCAACAAAAAAGCTTTAACTTATGAAGTCATTAAGCCAAAAGAACCTAAAACCCCTAAAAAGAGCTATGCTGCAAATTTTAGGTAAGCAGCACTTTATGTAACTCTTCTTAAATATACTACTTCGGTTTTTGTTAATTTTTCTGTAATAAGTTACCATTACCCTTTACTCTCAATACTGAAAAATTATACAAAGTAAGGATTATGTTACTATTTCTACCAAACTCCAAATCAAATAAGCCTAATCAGATTGAAGATAAGCAGTATATGTTTATAAATAACTACAACCGAGGTTTACAAAATGGCATTTCAAATAACATACCAGATAAATATTTTGTATCGCTAATTGTGAACTTTAGCCTTATTGCCCTATTGATTATTTTTTTTACCACAATATCGTTAGGTAACAACGCAGACCCAAAAACAGACCGACAACTTGAAGGTGGTTTTGTTTATTTAAGCGATATCGACCCATCTATACTAATTAATCTCAAATATCATCAGAATGAGAATTTTACTGGAGTACCAATAGCCGGATGTAGCAAAGGAAGGGCCGTAGTTACACTTGATGCAGCCGCGGCTTTAAGGAACGTTCAAGAAGACTTAGTGATGCATGGCTACGCTCTTGTGGTTTACGATGCATACCATCCTCTCAAATCTCAAGAAAAATTCAATTCCTGGCTACAAGAACAGAGCATTGATACTAAAGATAGTTACTATCCGAATCTTACAAAAACAGCGATAAAAGAAGCAGGATATATCGAAGCTAAATATGCTCATGTTCGTGGCAGCACAGTAGACGTTAGTATTATTTCACTTAGAGATAAGTTAACAACCCCCTGTAAACAACAAAAGAGATCGTATAAAGATCAAAAAGATCTTATCTATTTAAACGATGGTACAGCCGAAATGGGCACTTCATACGATACTTTCGACCCATTATCTTCATATTCAAACACTACAATTCCTCAAGAGGCTCAAGCTCATCGTAAACTCTTAAGAGAAACTATGCAAAACCATGGGTTTGTTCCAAATGAAAAGTTTTGGTGGCAATTTACCCTAATCAGAGAACCATATATTGATAGCAAATTCGATTTTGATATCTAAAAAAGTAGAATACTGAGATAAGCTACCTAATCACACTAAAATTATTTTTTTTATAATTATCTTTGTTCTCTTTGCTAGCATGTAAACTTTAATTTACACTACTTAAAAAATATTTGATTTAATTAAGGCGTCTATGGAATCTACTAGAAAATTTATGCTTGCTTTAGCTTATTTGTTACTAATAGCTGGGGCATTATTCACAATAATTAAAATGCCTAATTCAGATAAGCCAGCTGATGGTATACAATATTACGATAACGTCCAAGTAGGGGATGAAGAAAATCTTGTCATCAAGAAGGTCATAAAATCATTTGCAAACAAAGTAAATTGTAATATTAGCAAGAACTGCCTAACAAAATGGGATATTAAAGGTAATACCGCCAAATACTCTGTTGCTTGGCAAGAGCAATGCGGACCAGTGGTTAATGGCGTTCACCAGTTAGGTGACAACGGTATGGGATCAACTTTCGTATGTGAGACAAAGCCTAATTCTAGCTGTTGCTGGCCATTAGGATATGATCATGTAGAAGAATTTGTCATGTGTTTAAAGTGGGATAATAACAAATAGCCAAATCCACTACAGGAAAACTATTTAAAGCTATTCGCTGCAACAAAGCCAGATGACCAAGCCCATTGAAAGTTGTAGCCGCCAAGCCATCCTGTCACATCTACCACTTCACCTACAAAGAACAAGCCTGGGACTTTAATTGATTCCATAGTTTTTGAAGATAATTCTCGTGTATCCACACCGCCAGAGGTAACTTCTGCTTTAAGATATCCTTCGCTATCGCTTATTGGCACTTGAAAATTATGGATGAATTTTGCTATATACGATAACTTTTCTTTAGTAAGGTCAGTAATAGTTTTATTAAAGTCTGAATTTCCCAGAGAAAAATTATCAACCAATCGATTTGTTAAGTAAACCTTGAGATAATTAGCAAGAGTTTGCTTGTTGTTTTTATCAGCAGCAAACATGTTCTCAAGGTTAAGGTTTGGCAACAAATTAATCGATATTTTTTCATCATCAAATTTATTTAAATATGATGAAATTTGAAGAATTGCTGGCCCACTCAGACCTTTATGAGTAAATAATATGTTTTCCGTAAAAGAAGTATCTTTATAAGTTACTATTGAATGGTTAGAGATTCCTCTAAGTTCGTTGAACAATTTCTTTTGCTCATCTGGAACGATAAGAGGCACTAGAGCAGGCTTAGTTGAAACAATATTAAGGCCAAATTTTTTGGCAACACGATAACCAAAGTCACTTGCCCCTATTTTTGGAATCGACAACCCACCTGTAGCAATAACAAGAGTATCGCCAATAAAATCCCCTTGATCTGATTCAATTTTGAAATAATCATTCTTAAAAACATCTTTAACGTTACACGATAGCCTTATATCAACTTGGTATTTTGTGCATAAATCAATAAACATGTTGATAATTTGGCTTGAAGACCCATCACAAAACAATTGCCCTAAAGTTTTTTCATGATACGCAATTTTGTAAGACTCAACTAGATTGATAAAATCATGCTGAGTATATTGCGAAAGTGCGGATTTAACAAAATGAGGATTTTGGCTTATAAAGTTATGATTACTAGTATATAAATTGGTAAAATTGCATCTGCCACCGCCAGAGATTCTGATCTTTTCACCAATTTTATTTGTATGCTCAACAACTAAGACTCGTTTTCCTTTTTGCCCAGAACGAATCGCTGCCATTAAGCCAGCAGCACCTGCTCCTATTATAATTACATCGTATTTACCTGGCATTGTAGTCAATATTTAGTTTTTGGAACATTGTGAAACAATACCATTAAAGCGCCAGATAAAACTATTATTGTGCCCAATATCTGCGTAGATGTTACTTTTTCGTCAAGCAAAATAATGCCCAATATTAACACAAATACTGGTTCTAGAACAGATAATGTAGAGGCCTTTTCAGCATCAATATACTTCAAAGCTTGTAGTAATAGCAAAATAGGTACCGCTGTACAAATAAGCCCTATACCTATTATGTTAAACCAGTTATTCAAACCACTTGGTACACTAAAGCTAGAATCAACTAGAGAAGATATAAAGCACGTAATCATACAGCCTATTGAAACCATCAAAGTAGATAATATTGGATGAACCTCAACTTTCTCACTCATGACCATATATATAGCATAAAATATTGCTGTAGCTATCCCTAAACCAACACCTATAATATCTAATGCAAAATCTTGCATATCTACTAAAAGTGTCAGCCCTATTATAATAATTAAAAAAGCCACGCAATAAATTTTACTAAATGGAGCTTTATAAAAAACAATATTAACTATCATTACTATAGCCGGGTAGATGAAAAATATCACCATAGCGAGTCCTGTGCCTATATAAACGCTGGCCATAAAAAAAGCTATTGAGGAAGTGCCATAAAAAGCCATTCCGCTTATCAACACTTTAAGGATAGCTTTTGGTGACAGTAAAATAGTTTTATATTTTGGTATTAATATTATTAGCGCAAATAAGGCGGATATTAGAAAGCGCCAAAATAACATATTAAAAACTGATGATCCAGCTTGCATAATAGTAACACCAAAATATCCAAGAAGGCTATAACAAAGGCCAGAAGTAATTGCGTATAGCGCTCCTTTTTGGTAATTAGATAAAAATTTCATTTGTAAACTCGAGTATTTTATTATGGATTTTGCTTAATAGATTTTCCTTAAAAGGTTAATGCAAATCCTAAGCGAATATGTTTACCAATCGCTTGGTTAAATTGAACTTGCGAACAATAATTTCTAGTAGCTAGTTTCAATAAATTCTTTGAAGGCTTTAAAAGTATTTCTGCGATTAAACGTTCCCATAACAGTATTGTGTCTACCCGTTAATTCTACCGTTACAGATTTTGCATAAGTTATTTCTCTAAATTCTTCTTCACTAATTGAAAAAACCACTTCTTCTTCATGAGTTCTGGAGTTAATGTTATATGCTACAACTTTTGGCCTCAATATCGGTTTAAAGGTTAGAATCTTTAACTTATCAACCAAGAACTTCAATGTTGTATCAAAACCATTATGAAGTATGTCTCCTTTTTTCGAATTACTCCAACGAACCGTTAATTTGTAATCTTTTTGTTTTGAGTCACGATTTAATAGAAAATAAAACGGAGTCGTTTTTGTATTTACAAAACTCAAATATACCGGTTTAGACTCAGATCTAGCCCAGGTAAATCCCGAATTGTAGCTACTACTAGTCCCTATGGCATAACACCCAGAAAGCGCTAATAAAATGGCAAAAAAACTGATAAACTTATTCATTAAGAACTAACCTAAACTTTTGTAATACCAGCGACTATAGCAGGATTTTCCTCGGCAGTAAAATAATTCTGGAAAACTAATAAATTAAATGTTATACCTAACATGGTTTTGGAGAGATGGCCGAGTGGCCGAAGGCGCTCCCCTGCTAAGGGAGTATAGGGAGCAATCTCTATCGAGGGTTCGAATCCCTCTCTCTCCGCCATTTCAGCAGCTAGTAAGATCAAGTATCTCAGCGGTTTGTTTTAGTCTATTTAAGTGCTTGAACATACATTCAAAATTAGCTCTATTTCACAACATACGACAAAATTCTTACCCTAATTACTGTTCACAATAACGCATTTTTGCTTAAGAACCATCCACAATTGTTAGCATAAGGTAAATACCTTGCAACAGCGCCGTTTTTGGCGTAATTAAAAAATAATACTACATTTAATCCAAACTTAGTGCTTGACAGTTAAGACAGTATCAGAACCTGTTGAACAACCATTTGGGCCTTAAAGTGCGTCTATACCCTCAAGTTAAGTGATAAGTGGTTGCTATATATTTATATATAGTTTATTTTAATAATAATTAATTTTAAATTTACATAAGTAGAGTTAAATGATTGACAGAAATCCAAACCATTCTTCTCTAGATAAAAATCCCACGGCTCGACAAAAATTAGTGAATATTAGAGCTGAAATTGCTAAAAAAATTGTAGGGCAGAATGACTTAATTGAGAACCTTTTGGTTTGTTTGCTAGCCGATGGTCATATGCTGATAGAGGGCATGCCTGGTCTTGCTAAAACTACAGCAGCTAAATCTGTCGCCGAAGCGGTAGAAGGAGATTTTCATCGCATTCAATTTACACCTGATCTACTACCATCTGATATAATTGGTACAGAAATATATGTTCATGAAACTGGTAAATTCACTTTCAGAGAAGGACCGATATTTAATAATATAGTACTAGCAGATGAGATCAATAGAGCCCCAGCAAAAGTCCAATCAGCTTTACTAGAAGCTATGGGAGAAAGGCAGGTTACGGTTGGTCATAAAAGTTATAAATTACCAGAATTATATGTAGTTCTTGCAACCCAAAATCCCGTTGAACAAGAAGGAACACATAATTTGCCCGAGGCTCAATTGGATCGCTTTTTGATGTATGTGGTCGTAGACTACCCTTCATATGAGGAAGAGCTGCAAATTATTACTTTAGATGAAAAAAGGCAGAATCCTGGTCAAACTTCAGAGTCAATTGTCACAACCACTCAAGAAGAGATTTTTGCTGCACGCAGAGAAGCCTCGCAAGTACATATCAGTGATAGCTTAAGAAATTATATAGCCACTTTGGTTGTTGCAACACGTGAATCCGCTAAGTATGATGCACAATTAGCCAAATGGATTATGTATGGCGCTTCTCCACGTGGCACCTTGGCTTTGATTCGCTGCGCCAAATCTCTGGCTTGGTTACGTGGAGATGAGTATGTAACGCCACATCATATTCAAACGCTTTGCCCTTATATCTTGTCGCATCGTATTACTCCTTCGTTTGAAGCTGAGGCAAACAATGTATTACGACGTGATATTATAAGTCGTTTGTTGGAAGTAGTTGCAGTTCCCTGAGGCTTCATATGTTATATCCAGATTTTAATGAACTGGTACAGCTTAAAACCAATCTCAAGCTACTATCAAATCGCCTGATAAAATCACTGATTAGTGGTAATTATTTTTCATCATTTCGTGGTCAGGGCTTAGAATTTGCCGAAGTAAGGCAATATGTTCCTGGTGATGATATCAGAAAAATAGATTGGCGTGTTACAGCTCGCACTGGCATTCCGCATATCAAATTATTTACAGAAGAGAGGGAACGTAGTGTTTTGATTGTTGTGGATATGAATACAACAATGTGCTTTGGAACTCGAGGAACATTTAAATCCGTACAAGCAGCAAGATGCGCTTCATTAATTGGGTGGTGCGCTAATAAAAACATGAATAGAGTTGGTGCTTTATTGTTTGGTGATGTGCAAAATGGAATGGAATTTTTACGTCCCACTCGTTCAAGACGTTCTTTGTGGCGAATGCTAAAGCTTTTGTGTCAAAAACCAGATACCAGCAATGGTGTTATACCTCTTGATAAAGCTATTGAATTTGCCAATAAAATTATCACGCCTAGTACTATAGTTTTTGTTATTAGTGATTTTATTAATATTGACAACAAACTAAGCGAGCAATTACGTTATATGAGTGTTCATTGCCAAGTAGTGTTATTGTCTATAAACGACCCATCTGACATAAGTATTAACCCTGCAGGAGATATATTATTTTCTTCTAATGAAATGCAGCGCCTCTATATTAATACCGACAGCGTTGCTGGTAGAAAGCTATATGAAAAACAATGGACAGATAGATCGTTAAAATTATACGATATGTCGGTTAACTTAGGTATTCATCACATATCTTTACTTACTAATAGAGATATTTATTTCGACTTGTTTTATGGGCTGAAGATCTCAGCTAATGTACGCAGGAGGAGATAATGGAAGGGATAATTAACAACAAAGATCTTCAAAAAAAGCTTGCAAATCAAATCCATGATATGATGCTTGGGAAATTGCAAGATATAGATGGAGTAGATTCTGTTGACTGGCTACCACTAGCTCCAGGATGGTGGGCGTTAATTATAATTATAACTCTACTTTTAATAAAACTTCTAATAAGTTTCTTGCGAAAGAGAGCCTACAGGCAAACTTGGCAATATAAAATACTAGAAGAATTAGAGCAAATGCAAAAAAGACTTAGCCCGCCTGTGGCCCAAGATGTGACTATTAAGCTTTCGGAAATTATTCGCAGATTAGCAATGTATAAATATTCACGCATTGAATGTGCTGGACTTGAGGGCATCGCATGGCTTAGTTGGCTAAGGCAACATGATCATTATAAATTTGATTGGGAAAAACATGGCAAGCTTTTAATCGAGTCAGTTTATGCTGCGCCAAATGATGGAAACAAAATTCTACTCAAAGAATTATCTCGTTTGATTGAAGCAACAAAAAAATGGGTGGTTTAGATGTTTGCGTTTAATTGGCCATGGATGGTATTATTGCTCCCTCTACCTTTAATTACCTGGACACTACTCCCTGCTAATAAAAATGCAAACGACGATACGATGCCAGAACTATTATTTCCTTATACTAATAGATTAAATGAAGCCTTTGCTGGGCGCTATGTAAATCACCCTAAATCAAAAAAATGGTTCATTATTACTTTATCATTGTTATGGTTTTTTTTAGTACTTACGGTAATGTGTCCAATATGGCGACACCAGTCACTTCTCATTAATAGCAAAGGTTATGATATAATGTTGGCAGTCGATATTTCTCTTTCTATGAATATTGTAGATTCAGCTGAGAAAGAAAAATCGATGACTCGTCTTGATAGTACAAAAGAAGTCGTGACAAATTTTACTAAGCAAAGACAGGGAGACCGATTGGGTTTGATTTTATTTGGAGAACAAGCGTATTTGCAAGTGCCCATGACGTCTGATACTTTTGGTCTAAGTCAAATGCTGAATAATGCTATGCCTGGTATGGCTGGCCCATCGACTGCTATTGGTGATGCTATTGGTATTGCGGTGAGAGAATTACGTAATCGTACCGATGGTTCTAAGATATTAATCTTGCTTACTGATGGCGCAGACACATCAAGTAGTATCCCACCCATTAAGGCAGCAGAAATTGCTAAACAATATAATATTCGTATCTACACCATAGGCATCGGTAATCAAGGATCAGCTTCTTTTACCGATGCAAATGGCAAAGTTTCCACGATAGACACAAGCATGGATGAAAAATTACTGCAGGATATTGCAAATATTACTGGTGGCCAATATTTCGTGGCTAGGGAAGATCAAACATTAGAGAAAATATATAATAAGATTAATGAATTAGAAAAAATTGATTTAACTACTAAGGAATATCAATTTACGTCTTTATACAGATATCCTCTAGGAGTAGCTTGTTTGTTATTTTTAATGTTATGTTTATCTCCGCTATATAGGAGATTTGTTTATGGAGTTTAGTCAATTTCATTTTGCTGATCCGATGTGGTTTTGGGGCGTAATAGTTATTCCTATAGTTGGTTTGCTTTATTTGTTTGTTTATCGCAGCAACACGAATATTGATAAATTAGAGAATTTTGTTGATAAGCATCTCATACCTCATTTGTTACAAAATTCTCTAACTGGTAATATATCAGTGATCAGATCAGTTCTACTTGGATCAATATTATGGCTGTTTTTAATGGCAGCCATGGCCTGCCCAAGATGGAATTTTAAAGAAATAGAAAATTTTACAGAAGATAAAACATTATTAATTTTACTTGATCTTTCAAAATCAATGGATTCAGATGATATCAAACCCTCGCGCCTAATGCGAGCTCGTCAGGAAATTGAAGATATTCTAAATTTGAACAAAGGTGTCCGAATAGGTTTAATCGGATTTGCTGCTAATGCTCACATAATTTCTACCATTACAGACGATATGAGCAACATAAGGCATCTATTACCAGTTCTTGGTACAGATCTGGTTTATGTTCAGGGAACTAGACTATTTGCAGCTTTAAAAACAGCAGATCAAATGTTAGCTTCTGAACGAGGAACTAATAAATCTATTTTGATTATAACCGATGGAGGAATAACAGACATAGATTCTATAAACCTAGTTAGCACCTTAGCACAGAAAAATATAATAACTCATACTCTTGGTATTGGTACCCAGCAAGGTGTGAAATTTATAGATGAGACTGGAAAATTCATCCAGCGTGATGGCCAAATATTAATTTCCAAGTTAGAAAAAAGCAAGCTACAAGATATAAGCAATGCAGGAATGGGAAAATATTTTGATACTCATCACTCAGATAATAATACTCAAGAAATATTAGATGAAATTAATGTGCGTAATAATTTCTTAGAAAAAGACACTTTATCTCAAGGTGGTCGCCAATGGGAAGATGAATTTTATATTTTCGTCTTCCCTGTGATGTTAGTAATTTTATTATGGTTTAAAAAGGGATTTTCTTTTCCAATTATAATACTTGTATTACTAACTCACTCTCAATCAGCTTTGGGAGTAGACATCATAGATCAAATGTTTTTAAGCAAAGAGCAACAAGCTAAAAAATCATTAGAGGAGATAGAAGATTTTGATACTGCTGCTATGCTGTTTGATGATCCATATAAACGAGGAGTGGCGTATTATAAGGCTGGTAATTTTGTAGAAGCAGAAAAGTATTTCCGAAGTAATACAAGACAAGAGGTTCAAGCTAATTCATTATATAATTTGGGTAACGCACTTGCCATGCAAGATAAGTTAGATGAATCAATCGAGGCTTATAAACAGGCTTTAGAATATGATCAAAATAATTTAAAGGCAAAGAATAATTTGGGAATCATTAAGTTTATGTTAGTGAAAGTAGAGAAAGAAAAAGAGACAGATAAAAAGAAAAAAAAGACACAAAATGATGATGGCAAGCTCCTAGGAGGCGGAGGAGGTGGTGGGAGCGATGATAATGAAGATGAGGATAGTACGGACAAAAGCGATAAAGACAAAAGCGATAAAGACAAAAGCGATAAAGACAAAGGCGATAAGGATTTAGATCCTCAAAATAAAAACAATTCAGGTTTTGGTAAAGAAATTGAGGTTGATCAGTGGTTAAACCAAATACCAAATGATCATAAGAATTTTCTAAAGAACCAATTTTATCTAGAATCACAGCAGCAAAATAATCAAACTCAATCAATTATCGATCCATGGTGAAAAGGTTACTAATATTTATTATTATTTTTCCTTATTTAGTTTCTGGAGCAGTCCGTGCTGCTGCTGTAGAGATAGCTCCAATAAACTCGATTAAAAATAATAATATTTTTGTGGAATCAAGCACGACCAAAAATAATCCATATTTATATGAACCAATCATTTACCAGGTCAAACTTTTTACTAAAATTGATTTAACTGATACTAAATTTGATCCTCTAGTCATAAAGGATGCTATAATCAAACCTTTGGGTAGTTATAAAATTTATGACACTAAGCATAATGGACTTAGTATTAAGGTAGTAGAATTAAGCTATATTATAACTCCTCTAAAATCAGGTAATTTAATTATACCATCGCAAAAAATAAAAGGCACCCTTTTACTAAATGAGGTCAAAACCAGTAAGACTTCCGATGCTGGTGTAAACTCATTATTTGATAATTTTTCAGATGATTCAAAAATCGTTACACGATCCGAAGCTTTTACGGTAGCTAGCACAGAGTTAGCATTAACTATACAGTCTCCATTAAGTAGCGTTAGTCCATGGTTACCAGCTGAATCTATATCTATGGAAGGAAAATGGAGCAGCTCCACCCCTTATGCGGTAGGAAAGCCGATTCAGTATAGTATAACAATATCTGGCACTGGCATAACTGCTAACCAGCTTCCGCGCGTTAGTGTAGAAAATCTAAAAGGTTTAGATTATAAGGTGTACACTGATAAATCAGAGGTAAAAGATAGTGTAGATAAATTGTCAATTATTAGCTCTAGAAATGAAACATATACTATTATTCCATTAAAAACTGGGAAAATAACTTTACCCCCAATCAAAATTAATTGGTGGGATGTAAAAAACAACGAAATGGCTACTGCTAGCATTAATCATGGCATCATAGAAGTGATTGCAGATAATGTAGGATTTTTTTCTCCTGAAATAAGTGATGCTAAACCATTGACTGAATTTAAAAACTTTCCCGATTCAACAAATGATATTGCTCTTAAATCGAGTGATGATAGTAAACTATCATACAAACTCATAATCATAATTCTGATCACATTAATTGCCATATTATGGCTAATAATGCTTAGAATATCTAAATCATATAAGAGTAAATCGATAAAATGCCAAACAAGCAGCAAACTAAAGCTAGGTGAGGCTCTATCTCCTAAAGAGTTACGTGATTTTTTACAAAACTATGCTCATAAAAATTGGCAAGCTCCTCATAATGCTTCTTTAGCAATTATTTTTAATTCTGCAATTAAACTAAATCCTAAAATACAAAAAGCGGATTATGTTAATATAATAAAGACAATAGAAGGTGCATTATATAGCAACAAAGCAGTAGATATGAAAAAACTTAACACTGAATGTAGTGATTTTTTAAAGCTTACTAGGAAAAAATATGTTAAGAGAAATGGCAAGAAAAATCCGGAGCTGCCAACTTTAAATCCGATTGATTATAGGCATTAAGGCCAGGCTTTTTTTGTGGCTCTGTTGCAAATTGGTTCCGTTGCAAATTTAGAAGGAGAATAAAATAAACTGTAAATACACGATTGTGAACTTTAGAATTAACTGCTTTTAGTCATAGATATAGAACAATCTTTTAACAAATTGTACTTGTTCTAAAATAGAAAGTCTTAGGTAATGAGTTTGCTTTTTAATCATCATGGCCATAGGCTCTGTCCATCTAAGTGTGTAAATTCCTTATAGGTTATATAATCAATTAATATAACCAAGAGGAATAAAATATG
>NZ_JARJFB010000021.1:0-15435 GCF_034554655.1 Candidatus Megaera venefica | reverse complement strand
GTTTGGTTTTTGTCTGTTTGGTAAATAAGTCTTTGGCAGTAACATCTTTCGATAATACTTATACCAATTTTAAAGTGATAACTCATCCCCTAATTGAGCAGAAGCTTACTATAATGAGGGATAAACATACTTCGTCAATGATATTTAGGCAAATGCTTGATGAAATTTCAATGTTGATGGGATATGAAATTACGAGGCATATAAGGACAAAGGAATTAAAAATAGAGACGCCATTAGGACGTACTGTCGGTAAAAAGCTGGCGCAAGAGGTTGTAATCGTGCCAATATTGCGAGCTGGGTTAGGTATGATTGGTGGATTACATAAATTGATACCTAGTGCAGATATCGCGCATATTGGGTTGTATCGTGATCCGTTGACGAAAAAGCCTGTTGAATATTTGTTTAAGCATCCAAAAGTCACTAATCAGTTATTTATAGTAGTAGATCCTATGCTTGCTACTGGAAACTCAGCTGTCTATGCTGTGCAGAAGTTAATAGATATTGGAGTATCTCCAGATCAAATTATTTTTATGGTTTTGGTTGCTGCGCCAGAAGGGGTTAAAACCTTTACTTTTGCACATCCAAAAGTTAGAATATATGCTGCCGCGCTGGATGAAAAGCTTAATAGTCATGCATATTATAGTGCCAGGACTCGGTGATGCGGGAGATCGGTTGTTTGGTACAAAATAGGGTTCTTTATTGAAGCTTAGGTATTAAAGATTTATTTTGGTTAGTGGCAAGGGTAATTTTCATAACCTTTTTAGTATCTGGTTCTTAGACTCTAATATTGTTTCTAGTGTAAAGGAGCTGAACATAAAATCGATCTGCGTTATTTTCGGCTTTATAGTATTTTTTCTTTTAAAAATTATGACCCTATAGTATAGTGAGCCCATAGTTTTTTATCGCATTAGGGATACCAATGTCAAATCTACAAGAAGTTAAAGTGTCAGACTATGATGCAGACTCCATTAAAGTTCTAAAAGGCCTAGAGGCTGTTCGTAAAAGACCAGGTATGTATATCGGTGATACGGATGATGGTTCTGGTTTACATCACATGGTATACGAAGTTGTTGATAACGCTGTGGATGAGGCTCTGGCTGGTCATTGTGATCTTGTACAGGTAATTCTTAATAAGAATGGTTCTGTAACGGTTACAGACAATGGCCGTGGTATTCCAGTTGATATTCATGAAGGTGAAGGAGTATCAGCTGCTGAGGTAATTATGACTCAGCTACATGCGGGCGGTAAATTCGATCAAAACTCATACAAAGTGTCTGGTGGATTACATGGTGTGGGTGTTTCGGTGGTAAATGCTCTGTCAGATTGGCTTGAACTTAGAATTTGGCGAGATCAAAAACAATATCTTATTCGGTTTAAGGATGGGGTGGCTGAATTTCCGCTTCGATTAGAGCTTGATAATGTTAATAAAAAAGGTACTGAAGTCACTTTTATGGCTTCTGTAGATATTTTTAAAATCATTGAATTTCAGTTTTCTACTCTTGAAAACAGGTTACGTGAACTTGCGTTTCTTAATTCCGGTGTACGTATTTTATTGATCGATGACAGATTTGACGAAAAACAAGAAATCGAATTTCTTTATGAAGGCGGTGTTCAAGCGTATGTTGAGTACATTAATCGTAGTAAAATTTCTTTACATCCATGTATTTCTTTATCTTCAGCTGAGGATGAGAAAGGTATAAGTCTTGATTTTGCAATGCAATGGAATGACTCTTATCATGAAAATATTCTTTGCTTTACAAATAATATTCGTCAACGTGATGGTGGCACACACCTGTCGGCATTTAAGTCTGCATTAACTAGAGTTATTAGTTCTTATGTTGATAAAAACGGCTTGGCAAAGAAAATGAAAGTTACTTTAGCTGGAGACGATTCAAGAGAAGGTCTAGCTTGTGTTCTTTCAATAAAAGTTCCTGATCCAAAATTCTCATCACAAACAAAAGATAAGCTTGTTTCTTCTGAAGTAAGGCCAGTGGTTGAATCAGCGGTGTATACGAAGCTTCTTGAGTGGTTTGAAGAGCATCCTACTGAAGCAAAAACTATTGTTGGTAAGATTGTTGAGGCAGCTAGCGCGCGTGAGGCCGCGCGTAAGGCAAGAGAATTAACTAGACGTAAATCAGCCCTGGAAATATCAAATTTACCAGGCAAATTAGCTGATTGCCAAGAAAAAGACCCAGCTCTATCTGAGCTCTTTATAGTTGAGGGAGATTCTGCAGGTGGTACTGCGAAACAAGGTAGAGACAGAAAAACCCAGGCCATTCTTCCTTTGCGTGGTAAGATTCTAAACGTTGAAAGAGCCAGATTTGATAAAATGCTTGGTTCTGAACAAGTCGGTACCTTAATTACTGCTCTTGGTGCAGGAATAGGGCAAGAACTAGATACCAATAAACTTAGATATCACAAAATTGTCATTATGACGGATGCGGACGTTGATGGGTCTCACATCAGAACTTTGCTTCTTACATTCTTCTATCGCCATATGTTGCCGATTATTGAAAAAGGATATTTATATATTGCTCAGCCGCCTCTTTATAAAGTCAAGCGCGGCAGTTCTGAAACATATTTGAAAAATGAACAAGCTTTGCAAGAGTATTTGATCAATAGTGCCCTGAATGATACGCAGATTGAACTTAACGATGGCAGCCTCTTAACAGGTGAAGCTTTGAAAGAGTTGCTTCATCAAATTACTGTTTTAGGCGATAAGCTTAATTCCTTATCAAGAAAATTCGATCCACTGATCGCCGAATGTCTAGCAATCAATAATTTACTTCGTATAGAATCATTTTCTATTGATAAAGCGTCTGAGCTTTTGGCCGCTTTATCGTCTCTTAACCAAGGGGAACTTGAGCCAGATAAAACAGATTGGGAAGTTACAACATTTGATGATACGATAGAATTTTATAGATTTGTCAGAGGGGTAAGGACTAGCAAAAAACTTCATCGTGCTCAAGCTGAATCTCCTGAATTTATACAGGTTAATAAGATTGGTAGTGCACTTGAGCATTTATTTATTGGTGGGTGTAAACTAACTATTAAAGGTCAGAAATATAATTTATCGACACCAAGCAAACTGCTTGCATTGATAATTGACCTTGGTAAGAAAGGTCTTGCTATTCAGCGATTCAAGGGCCTTGGAGAAATGAATTCAGAGCAGTTATGGGAAACGACCCTTGATTCTGAAAAACGCACATTATTACAAGTAAAGGTAGGAAATGTCGATGATGCTGAACAAGTAATCTCAACATTGATGGGTAGTGTCGTTGAGCCAAGAAGAGATTTTATCAATGCTAATGCATTGAATGTTAATAATTTGGATGTATAGCTTCCTCAGTTACAAATCAATCGCAATCTTAATCAGCAGTTTTAATTAAAAACTGCTGTAAAGTTCATGGGCATTTGGTGCTAGGTGCGATGGAACAAAGTCTCTCTACAATCAAAGAACGAGTAACAAAGCACCAAGTATCAATCAATTTACTATACACAAACCTATTTACAGTAAATAAGAATAGTCATTCCTAAAATAAAATGCAAAAATCTAAAAAACTTAGTTAATTATTATATGAAAATCGGTATTTTATCACGCGGTCCAACCATTTACTCCACTCGTAGACTCATTGAGGCTGCAGAAAAAAGAGGACACATCGTTACTGTAGTTGATCCACTTAAATGTTTTATGAATATCACGGGCAACAGGCCAGATGTGCACTATATAAGTGATAAAATAGAGAGGTTACTAGAATTTGATGCGGTAATTCCACGAATCGGGGCGTCTATTACTGTCTTCGGTACAGCAGTTCTAAGGCAATTTGAGGTTGCTGGAGTTTATGTATTAAATGGTTCAGTTTCAATTACTAGATCAAGAGATAAACTAAGAGCACACCAGCTTCTTGCTAGAAAAGGTGTTGACATTCCAGTTACAAGCTATGCTCACTCAGGTAGTGCTACTCGCAGTATCATAAAGTCTGTTGGAGGTGCCCCATTGATTGTCAAAGTAACTGAAAGCACTCAAGGAAAGGGAGTGTTACTTGCAGAAACCACTAAGGCAGCTGAAAGTTTGATTAATGCGTTTTTGGATTTACAAGCAAATTTTTTAGTGCAAGAATTTATCAAGGAGTCCGCTGGGAGTGATATACGTTGTTTTGTAATTGGCGACCGAGTTGTAGCTGCAATGAAAAGGCAAGGACCTGAGGGAGAGTTTCGTTCTAATCTTCATGCAGGAGGTAGTGCACATCCAGTAAAAATAACTCCAAAAGAACGTATAATGGCTACAGATGCTGCAAAAGTTTTGGGACTTAAAGTAGCTGGTGTTGATTTGATAAGGTCTGCCAGAGGGCCTCTTGTACTAGAAGTAAACTCATCTCCAGGATTAAAAGGAATTGAGGGAGCCACTAGCAAAAACGTTGCAGATGCAATAATTGCATTTATTGAAAAAGATATTACTAAGAAATCCAAAACTAGAATATTTATGAAAGGATGATTATTCATGACCAAAGCTTTGACTATAGATGGCGTTACGATAAAAAAAGGCGAAAGAAAATATCTAGAAATGCATATTGCAAAGTTATTTGATAATACGGAAATGACTATTCCGGTTGAAGTTATCAGAGGGAAAGAAAATGGTCCAACACTTTTTGTTTCTTCAGCAATTCATGGTGATGAGATAAATGGCGTTGAAACTATCAGACGGTTATTGCAACGTAAAAAATTACTTTCATCCATAAAGGGCACGCTGATTGCCGTTCCTATTATCAACGTGTTTGGTTATAACCGTAACCTTAGGTATTTACCTGATAGACGCGACTTGAACAGAGTATTTCCTGGATCAAAGAAGGGCTCACTTGCTAGTCAAATAGCCTACAAATTTATGAAAGAGATCGTAGAAAAATGCGAATATGGGATTGACCTACACACTGGCAGTGCTCACAGATACAACCTGCCACAAATCAGAGCGTTTTTAGACAATAAAGAAATCAAGGCTCTAGCCGAGGCTTTTGGCGTACCAGTAATACTTCACTCTAACATGAGAGATGGTTCTCTGCGTCAGGCGGCAACTGAAAAAGGTGTAAAAATTCTTCTGTTTGAAGGTGGTGAAGCCCTAAGATACAACGAAGAAATAATTCGTTCAGCTGAAAACGGTATTCTCTGGACAATGTGTAACATAGGAATGCTTGACAAAGAACTAATAAAGAGAAAAGTTCCTAAACGTCGTGAAGTATTTTATGCAGCTTCCAGCCACTGGATTAGGGCTCCTCACAGCGGTAGTTTACACGCAAGAAAGAATGTGGGACACAAAGTTAAGAAAAATGAGGTTTTAGGATTTATTTCTGATCCACTAGGCAAAGAAAAGCACTACGTTAAAGCTAGAGAAACTGGAGTTATAATTGGGATAACAATGTTGCCACTGGTGACAAATGGCGATGCTTTATTTCATATTGCAACATTTGAAAATGCTGAAGCAGTTGCTGAAGGAGTTGCTGAAGGAGTTGAAGACTATCAAGAGGATTTGGAATGAAGACAACCGAACCTTTGTTAATTGGATGGAGAGAATGGGCTGAGCTACCGGAACTTAACATACCATTAATCAAAGTTAAGGTTGATACTGGAGCGAAGACTTCTGCACTTCATGCCTATGACATAAAAATTATCAAATCAGATCAAAAAGAATTTGTAGAGTTTGTAATTCACCCGATTCAAACTAATGATAAGATATGTGTTCCATGTTTGGCAGAAATAATTGGCATGAAAACAATAAAAAGCTCTAATGGTCATAAGCAGATCAGACCAGTTATTCGTACGCCAATTAAGATCGGTAACCATAGATGGGATATTGAGATTACCCTTACCAATAGAGATATTATGCATCATCGTATGTTGCTTGGTAGAACGGCAATGTTAAATCTACTTGTTAATCCATCTAAATCTTATTGCCAAGGTTTTATTTCTAAAGCTACGGTTTTGAATACTTATATAGCAAATTAACTGTCCGTACTTTTTAATTAAGTAGAAATGTTAAATATATGTCTAAATCACCAGAAGAAGGACCTGAACCATGGGGTTTAACAACTCTAAAAAATACTTTTAACTACGTAAAGGACTCGGCACCTGTTAAAATAGTTACTGGCAGTGCAGTCGGCCGTACTATAGGCGTAGTTACCGTGCTTGCAAGTGCTACTGTAGCAGCTGTTCCTGCAACTATAGTTGGACTTGGAGCAGTTGCGGTAGGCGCTGCCATGGACACTTCGGACACTAGAACTCTTCGACTATTAAAAAAAGAAAACTCACTTTTAACAAAAAATAGAAACGCGCAAGATAGGCAGGATGAGTTACTTAAGAATGAGCCATCGCTTTCTAGAATTTTACAAGATAAGTTGTACGTCCCAAGCAGGAGTAACCAAGCTTCTTTAACTGAAAGATACATAGAAACAACACCTAATTCACCTGTAAGTATTAGTTCTTATGGCAAAGCTTTACTTAAAAATTCAGTAGATGTTGTTAAAAATGTGTCTAGCGCAGTTCTTGCACCTTCTCTTATAGGGGCAGCTAAGGTAGGAAAAGCTGCTTTTGGTCTTTATGGTGAAAGTAAAAAACAAGCAACCAAAGAAGAAATAGGTCTGCAGTTTAAACAAAATATTGATAAAGAACGAAATAAACCAGATACCCCTGGTTATAATGATTTAATTGAGCTTGCACAAGCTACAAGAGAGCAAAGGATACAAACCTTAGCTATTCAAAAAATGGTGAATGAAGGATCATTTCGTGGAGCAAAGGCTGAAGAAGTTATTGCCGCCTTTGAGGTTGCTAAACAAGAAGTCCTTAAAACTGAAAAGGTAATTCAAGATACAAGAGGGGTGGTAGGAACGGTTAAAAGTTATAGTAAAGATTTTGTCAAAGCTCACGACCCTTTCTCTAAGTATAATAATTTAGATCAATTAAAGACATTTGTACCAGAAGCGAGTACAAAATCTGGTAATGACAAAATATCAAAACCTGTTAAGGCACAAGCCCAAGAGGGTACAGTAGATAAAGCAAAAGAAATTGGAAAGAAATTAGTACAAGCCAAAACAAAACCACAAGGTAAAAGGAAACACAGGCGCCCACCAAAGTCCAAAAAACGACATCGTTAAAAGGTCAATATAGCCAAGTATTTGACAGATCGTGATTACGTATATAGAATTCGTCTATAATTTTTCATATATATTAAGAGGTGCTTATGCGGGTCTTATCTAATAAAATTCACTCTATAACCAATTATAAAGTGCTTAGAGTAGCACTTGGAATATTGCTTATCTTTCTATCTGCACAAGTGCAGATACCAATAGGACCAGTACCGATAACTCTATATAGTGTTGGTGTTTTGATTATAGCACTATGTTATGAGAAAAAGGAAGCTTTTGCATCTATGGTTGGCTTTGTTAGCCTTGGTGCTATGGGTGTTCCGGTTTTTTCTGGTTTTAGTGGTGGCGCTCATGTTTTAGTTGGTCCTACTGGAGGATATATATTAGGTATGATGTTATGTGTATATCTAGTAACTAATATGCGTGAGAAATTTGGTGAAGATAGCTGGATAAAACTAGTAATCTACAGTGCGATTGGTTCTGCATGCTTGTTTGTAATCGGTGTGCCTCAGCTTGCGTTTTTTGTTGGTAGCGAGAAAGCTCTTGAGCTTGGTTTATATCCATTTATTATTCCCGGTATCGTTAAAGCAATTTTTACGGCTTCTTCTGTGAAATTGTTAAAAAAGCATAGTTCATGGCAGAAAAAATAAAGTTTAGACCGCATCATTTTATGTGTACCCTAGGCTTTCGGGGCAAAGGGTACTCTTTGGGTTTTGTCCGCAATTACAAAAAAATAGCCCAACAACTAAACGACAATGAAGAAACGCAAATTGAAGTAGTTCAATTTATGGATAGCATCTGCTCTGCGTGCCCAAATAAAATTGATGAAATAGTTTGCAAAACACAAGATAAAATCAGCAAGCTAGATGCTGCACACTCCGCTGCTTTGTCACTTAAAGTAGGTGATATTTTTACTTGGAAACAGGCAAAAGAACATATTAAAAAAAACATGAGCGTGGAGAAGTTTCATACAGCTTGCCATGGATGTTCTTGGAAAGAATATGGAGTCTGTCAGCAATCTCTTGAAAATTTGATAGAGCAGCCATAAGAAAACATTACCATTTTTTAATGCTTGCAATAAATTAGAAAAGAGCAGACAATGGGCAGCATGAATAAAAATCACACTAACCAAATAACACAAGATATAACAAAAATCCGTATTTCTGAATACGGATTTAAAGAAGAACTACTTAATATCATAACACATGGTGTTGGTACTTTACTAAGCATAATAGGCCTTGTTGTTCTCTATCAACAAGCTAGTTCTAAAGGTACATACTTGCATTTAGTGAGCTATATAGTGTTTGGTAGTACTTTAGTAGCTCTCTATCTTGCATCGACACTTTATCACTCCTTTGCTAATACAAAATTTAATAAGGTTTTTAAAAAGATTGATCACCTATCTATATATTTCTTAATAGCTGGTACCTATTCCCCTTTAATGCTAATAGGCATAGAAGGTCCTGTTGGATTGATAATGATAAAAGTAATCTGGGGGTTGGTTATTGTGAGCTGTATTTTTAAATTCAGTAAAAACAAAATATTGCAGAAGCTAGCATTTATGAATTATTTGCTGATGGGATGGTTAGTGGTAATCGTCTTAGATAAGTTATTCGTTAATATTTCCACAAGGAGTATGTATTTACTAATCGCTGGAGGCTTGTTCTACACCATCGGTGTAATATTTTACCTTTGGGAAAAATTACCATTTAACCATTCAATTTGGCACCTTTTTGTTCTTGGAGGTAGTACCTCTCACTATTTCTCAATTTATTCCTTACTTGCTATTGAAGTTTAGATAGTTGATCCTAACCATTTAGCAGCTCTACATTACCACCGAAGGCAGTCATATTAACCGTCGTTGTACGCTCAGTCATAAAGCGAAGTAGGTAATGAGGTCCACCAGCTTTAAAGCCTGTTCCAGATTTATTTTGTCCTCCAAATGGTTGAGATTCTACTTTTGCTCCAACGATAGAGCGATTAGCATAAATATTGCCTACCTTCATTCTAGTTCGGATATATTCAATTTTTTCCTCAATACGTGAGTGAATCCCAAATGTTAGTCCGAAACCACAATTATTTATTTCATCAATTACCTTATCTAAATTTTTTGATTTAAATTTTGTAATGTGAAGTATAGGACCAAATTTTTCATCAGGAATATCATTAATTGATTTTACTTCAATGATGTGAGGATAGAAATAATGTCCATCCTTTACAGCTCCTGCTTGGGGGTGCGCAAATATTTTAAATCCTTTAGTAGTCATATCTTGGATATGATGTTCTAAAGCATCTTGTGCCTTCTTATCAATTACTGGACCAATATCTATACTAAAATCAGAAGTATCACCAACTTTTAGCAATTCAGTAGCACCCTTGATCATCTCAAGTAATCCATCGTATATTTCTTCCTGAACGTACAGCATTCTAAGAGCTGAACATCTCTGTCCTGCAGAATAGAAAGAAGATGTAAGCACGTCGTCTGTAACTTGCTCAAGAAGAGCAGAACTATCAACAATCATTGCGTTTTGTCCACCAGTTTCAGCAATTAGAGGGACTATACCGTAGCTTCTGGTGGCAAGAACGGAATTGATTGATTGAGCTGCAGAACATGACCCAGTAAAAACTACTCCGGCAATTCTCTCATCTGCAATTACAAATTTACTTATGTTAGAAGAAGGTGAAATTACTAGCTGTAATGCAGATTTCGGTATCCCAGCTTTATGCATGAGTTTAACGGCAAAATTAGCAATAACAGGTGTTTGTGTAGAAGGTTTGGCAATGACGGTATTGCCAGAAACAAGAGCAGCAACAATTTGACCAACGAAAATTGCAAATGGGAAGTTCCATGGGCTAATACATAAAAATACACCACGTCCATGCATGCTTAAAGTGTTGCGCTCGCCAGTCGCCCCTGGGAGTTTTCTTTCAGCCATTATTACTCGTGCTTCATTAGCATAATAACGACAAAAATCGATTGCTTCTATTACTTCATTTATTGCATCATGGATCGACTTACCAGCTTCTTTTATTAATATCGCATATAGTTCAAACTTGTTATCTTCAAAGGATTGTGCAATTTTTTCCAAAATATTGGCTCTGTGTCCTACACTAAGGCTGGTCCAATTTTCAAACTCGTTGCTAGAAGAATCGATAGCGGCTTTTATTTCTCCCTCAACAGCATTTGAAGTTGATGAAAATTTCTGAGCATTTTTTGCTGGACAAAATCCATCATTACTATGTTTATCAATAATTATTTCTTTGCCATCTATGACTGAACCTACATTATGTACCTTATCAAAATAGCTTGTTACTTTTTCTTGTATGTAATCATAGTTACTTTTGTAACCTAAATCATAGCCCATAGCATTCTTCCTGTTTGGATATATTTTTTCTGGTAAAATAATTTTATTGTCACGGTCTAAAATGCCAAGCACTTTATCGCCTACGTCATATACAATTTCATTAATCGGAATTTCACTTGAGTTTACTTTACTGACAAAGTTCGCAGATGCCCCATTCTCCAGCATTCTGCGCATAAGATAAGCCAGCAAATCTTGTGTGGTTCCAACGGGTGAATAAATTCTAACGTTTCTATGGTTTTCAAGCTCTTTATGGAGAGCATTACCCATACCATAGAGTTTTTGAAATTCGAATTTTTGATCTCCGGCAATCTCAATTATAGTTGCCGCTGTAACTGCATTATGTGTCGCAAATTGAGGATAAATGAACTCAGTATTTTCTAATAATTTTCGTGCACAAGCTATGTAGCTTAAGTCTGTATAATCCTTTACTGTAAACACCGGATAGTATTTAAGACCAAGCTCTTGAGCGCGTTTAATTTCTGAGTCCCAATATGCACCTTTTACTAATCTTATTGGAATTCTTTTTCCAATGTCTTTAGCAAGATTAATAAAGTATTGAACAACAAGCGTAGCATTAGTTTTATAGGCTTGTACTACAAAACCGATACCATTAAAATCTTTAAATGATGGGTGTTTGATTAACTTTGTTAGGAATAATAAATATGTATCAGTCCTAAAAGCTTCTTCTGCATCAAAAGTTATTGTTAAATTATAATCCCTTATTTTTTCAACTAATGAAACTACTTTTGGCAAAAGCACAGTTTCTAATTCCTGCATTTTTGCAAGCTCAAAACGAGGGTGCAAAGCAGTTAGTTTGACCGAAAGATTTGGCCTATCTTCAATTGCTTCGCTAGTATTAGGAAAGTCATTAGCTATCAATTTAATTGCATCTTCATATTGCTTATAATAAATTGTAGCTTGCTTATGGGTTCGCGCTGATTCCCCAAGTAAATCAAAAGCAAATTTATTGTTAGGAAAAGCCGTTTTTCTTGTTAAGGCCTCGTGCATATCACTTGCAAAGACAAATTCTTTGCTTAAAGTAAGGATAGTTGCTTTTAATAGTTTGACAAAAATTGGTTGACCAACTCTATCAAGAAGTTTTGAGATTGCATTTTTGGACCTAACAATATCAGTAAATTTTCCGGAAAAGTATAAACCAAATGAAGCAATAGTAGTTTTAGTTGATTTACTTCGTTTAAAAAGAAAAGATTCCCAATTCTTGTTTGATAATTTATCGGCAATTAGCTCGGCACTTACTTTGGAATCCGGAATCCTGAGCAAACCCTCGGCAAGCCCCAGCATAGCAACGCCCTCTTCATTGGATAGGTTATAGAGCTGAAGAAATTCCTCCATCGAGAATCCTCTATGGGCTCTTATTTTTGTAACAAATTTCTTGCCCATTGCGAGAACACGTTGCTGCTCTGCATCAAGCAGTTTAGCCATTGGTAGCAGTTCTTTTACCAGTTCATTTTCGTTACTAGCCTGTTTTTGGAAGATTTGTGAAGTCATTAAATTTGTCTACTAAATATTAGGAAATTATAAATTTATTTCTTCTTCACTGATCCGGACTTTATAGTCTTTTAGTGATCGATCTTTATAAAAATATAAAGCAACCAAGCCTAGCATAGAAGAGGCAATTATATAATAAACACTTGATGTTATAGTTCCAGTATTTTGTACCAAGGACTCAATAACATAAGGTGTAGTGCCACCAAATATACTGACGGCTGTATTATATGAAACTGATAAAGCAGTATTTCTTATAGAAGTTGGATAAAACTCTGCCTGTAGAGCAGGTTCTGGACCAATATAAGTGGCGGCCATAATAGCAATCACAATTTGGGCAAATGCGACAGCCATAAAACCAGAATTCTCGATTACATTTAGCAAAAATGGAGTTGCCGTGATGATAAAAATCAAATTGAAGACAAAGATTTTTCTTCTACCTATTTTATCAGATAACCAACCAGCAAATAGGGTAATGAAGATCATTATCACGTAACAAAAATTAGCCAAGTGACTTACATCTGACTCAGGAAATCCACGATTTAATTTTAAGTATGAAATGAGGTAGATAGCTTCTAGATAAAAGATAATAGATCCAGTAGCATTTATGAAAATAGAAATTATCATATCAAACCAGTAATGCTTGAAAGCTATTCTAAGAGGTGAATTTATGATTTCGCCTCGATATTTTGCTTCCATAAACAAAGGTGTTTCTAGTGTGTGTTTCTTAATATAAACACCAACAAAGTAAATAACTATTCCTATAATGAAAGGCAGTCTCCACGCCCAGTTATCAAATTGTTCTGGAGTAAAAATATTTTTTACAAGAAATGATACGAGTGAACCAAGTAAAATTCCTACACAAATACTGGCCATAGAAATGCTACCGAAAAAGCCTCTCTCTTCTTTGTGTGTATGTTCAATGATAAAAGACACAGAACCAGTAAGCGCTCCTCCCATTGAAAGGCCTTGCAGCATACGTACAACAATCATTAAACCTGTTGAAACGATTCCCCAAGTTTCGTAAGTTGGTAAGAATCCTATCGCTGCAGTTGGTATGGCCATGCACATTATTGCTGAGCTTAATGCAATTTTTCGACCAAACTTATCACCGATAATACCAAAAAATATACCCCCAAGTGGCCTCATTAAATAACCAATGGCGAATACTAAAAATGCATGAAGTAAGGCTGTACTAGGCTCACTTTCCGGAAAAAATTTGGCTCCAATAATTGGCGCAAAATGTCCAAATAAAGCATAGTCATACCACTCGAACGTATTAGCTACGCCGCTGGTAAATACTAATTTCTTTTTATTCATTACCAACTCCCATTTCCCATATGATAAACGATTTCTACTACATAATCAAAACACTAAGAGTGTGAATTTATTTTTTTGTTTGTTTTTTTTCTAGTTCTTTTTTTTCGGAATAAATAATAAACAAAGTTGATGGTATAACAACTAGTGAACCCAGTATCGTAGCCTCTTTAGGTATTTCGTGGAATACAATATAAGCAATCGTTGCGGAAACAACGAGTTCAAAATAACGGTATGGCGCAAGGGCTGTTGCATCTGCATGCGAGAACGCTTTTAATAGGAAAAATAATATTAAGTTAGCACTTGCTCCAAGAACAAACAGTAAAATTAATTCTTCTAATGTAGGCGTTACCCAATGTTGCAATGCAAATGGGCATGCCAGAACTGCAGTAACCATAGCCGAATAAAACAGCATGCTAATCATAGTCTCTTTAATCACAAATTTTTTGTTCATTATGTCAAGAATCGCAAATAAAACAGCTGCTCCAACAAATACTAGTACTTCTGGATTAAAATCAGATGCGCTTGGATTAAGAGTAATTATCAAACCACAAAATGCTACAATAGTTACAACCCATCTTTGCCAAATAATATTCTCGCTTAGGAAAAATACTCCTAGTACAAGAACAAAAATTGGGATAGTAAAGGTGATAACTGTACCAGTAGTAACTGGAGCAATTGTTAGGCCATAAGTCCATCCAGCCATTCCTAAAAATAACAACAAGCCTCTGAAAAAGTGAACCATTGGCCGCGAAGTTTTTAAAGTTGCTACTCCATAGTACATTACAAAAGGCAAGAGAGTCATAGTACCAAACATAAATCTAAAAAAAGTAATTTCATAGCTGTGAAGCCTCATACCTGTGTATTTGGAAATTACATCGTTAATGGAACTACTTACCAAGCTTAGAACAAACCAGCTAACTCCAATAAAATAAGAACGTAGTCTAGTATCCATTTCAAACCTCAATTTACTCAAAGAATCTTTTTAAAAAGTTGGAAGGAGGATATAACAAAATTGAGAATTAGTGCAAGGAGTTTTTCAAAAAAATGATGTTGTATTAATCACACTTACCGATTTCATGAAGGTTCTTCTAACCAAATATATAGCTTCGTGATGGAATACTACATAGTTTCAGATAGAATGCTTAATATGAGTTATAGCAAGAAATTTAAGATTATTCGGATTTATGAAAATATTTAAAATTATACCGGTTATCGTTTTATCAGCCCTTGTAACATCAGCAAATGTATCTTTTGCAGCGAAGAGTGGCGATTATTATTCTAATTACTATGAGGATGAAGGTGATCTTCTATTTAAGCTTAGAGGATTTTACCTTACTACCTCATCGAAGCCTAAAGGTTTTCCAGCTTCTGTTTCAACAAAGGAGAAGCCTGGTTCTCTAGTTCAGCATGGTTACGGAGTTGACACTGCTACTACTTATTTTTTTACTGACAACCTTGCCGCAGAGTTATCGCTGGCAATAGGAATGATGAAAGTTAAAGGTTCGGCTTTAAGTAAAGCAGCATCTCTTGGCGATGGTACTGGTAATGGTGGTAAGAATAATCAAATTATTATTGTTCCTGCTGCAGGAACAATACAATATCACGTAGCGCCTTTTGGAGCAATAAGGCCTTATGTTGGTGGTGGAATTCACGGAACATATATGTATACACGCTCAAAAGCTATTAAGGTATCAACTGGCTATGGCCCAGTAGCACAGATCGGAGTAGATTTCATTTCAAAGGATGATACGCTATTTACATTTGATATCAGAAAATATTTCTTGAAATCAAATGTTACATTTAAGAAGAGTTTGTTGGGACCAAATAACCCTGCTATAAGTGATATTCGTTCAAAAGTAGACTGGAGTCCTCTGGTGATTTCTGCTGGCTTTGGCTTTAAGTTCTGATCTCAGGTTCAGTGTGGATGAATAAATTGGGTTATCTATTTTTATAACAAAGATTAAGTGTAATACCCATTGGTCGAATTGGTAGTAGGTCGTTGTTCTCAAGAGCTTCTTTACGTTGTCTTGTTATAGTCTCTCCGTCAAAACTCTAAATTTTTGATATAATTTCAAGAATTTCAAAAATAAATCACCGCACATTCATTTTTT